>JAJRPK010000431.1 GCA_024280785.1 Gammaproteobacteria bacterium | reverse complement strand
CGAAGAAATATGTTGAGTATCAACGCCGCCGAGCGTCACCTCAGCAGTACGGTAACCCTCAGTGCCGGAGGGCTTTAATGACCATGTCGTTAAGGAAGAGGCAATATTTGTGAGCTGCTTGTCCAGCCAGTCACCCAAAGGTTTATCAGCATCTTTTAACCAATGTAACGACTCCAACTCAAGCACCAGTTTTTTGGGTAAGGCTTGAGTTAAGAGTGTACGTAAAATAGCGCGTGGATGTCTTTCCTTAAATTGTTTTAGCAGCGCGATGACATCATGATCCGGCAGCAAGTTAATTTGTAATTCGGAACCAAAGCACCAGTAACTGGATATCTGCAACATAGCTGGCCCACTTAATCCCCGATGGGTAAACAACATATTTTCACGAAAGGATTGTTGCCCGATTGTGACAATAACGGGTACTGAAATACCGGATAAACGTTTGCATAAGTCCTTATGGGCATCCGTCATTGTAAAAGGAACCAGCGCTGCCTGAGTGGGGTAAATATTCAAACCAAACTGTTTTGCCAGTTCAAATCCATATCCACTACTTCCCATTTTTGGAATCGATAATCCACCCGATGCCACAACGAGAGCGTCCGCGCTAAATTGACCTTTGTTCGTATGCAGGCAATAGCTTTGCGATTCATACTCAAGATCGCTAATGTCAATGCCGGTCAAAATCTTTACATTCACACATTTGCATTCATCCAGTAGCATTTTGACGATATCTTTAGCGGTATGGTCACAAAATAGCTGGCCCAGCGATTTTTCGTGATAGGCAATTCCGTGCTTTTCAAGTAGCGCGATAAAATCCCACTGCGTGTATCGACTCAGCGCTGACTTACAAAAATGTGGGTTATGTGACAAATAACGTTGGGGTTCGATATTGAGATTTGTAAAATTACATCGCCCCCCTCCAGAGATTAGGATCTTTTTCCCTACTTTACGGGTACGCTCAAGCACGACGACTCGGCGCCCCCTTTGGCCTGCAGTTATGGCACACATTAAGCCAGCGGCACCTGCGCCTATGATAATGACATCGGTGGAGTTCAAAGTTGGGCTATCTTGCTATAGTCGAAAGAAGTGTTAAAAGCGGGTACTGTAGCGATTCTCAGATAGAAAGAGAAACGGATATTGAGTAATGCCTAAAGAAGCGCTCGTTATTGAACAAACCCGTCACTGGGTAAAATCGGTTATCGTTGGATATAACTTCTGCCCGTTTGCCTATCGTGAAATTGAACGTGGCAGTATCCGGTATCGTGTCGTTCAGTCAAAGCAGATTGAACACTGTTTGGAAGCCTTGGCTGTCGAATATGACCACCTGGAGTCCTTTCCAGAAACGGAAACCACCTTGGTCATATTTCCTGAAGCATTCACAAAGTTTAAAGACTATACACCATTTATTGAACTTGCCGAGGCACTGCTTAGTGATCTAGGTTACGAGGGTGAATACCAGCTCGCCAGTTTCCATCCCGAATATCAATTTGCAGACGCCCCTGTGGATGATCCAGCGAACTATACCAATCGCTCACCCTACCCTACCCTGCATATTATTCGGGAAGCCAGTATAGAAAAAGCGGTCGCTGGAATCTCTAACCCAGAACGGATACCAGAACGCAATATTGAAGTCGCTCGAAATTTAGGCAGTAAGGTACTACAAGATATTCTGGATCGCTGCCATGACCTTAAACACTGAATTCAGCGGCCAAGCATTTAATTTTTGGCGTTCATTATGCTTAATCAATCAGTCTGCGATTGCAGCTTATCTAGGTCAGAGACTACCTCCTCGACGTGACTAGCCGGATTCACCTTACGATATATTTTTGCGACCTTGCCACCTGGATCAATGATAAAGCTATGTCGCTTTGCTATTTTTGTAACCCAGAGATTCCTCAACGCACCGTATTGTTCCGCAACCTCGCCATCCATATCCGACAACAACTTGAACGGTAAGTCGTGCTTTTCTGCAAAAGCAGAATGGCTTTCACTATCATCAACGCTCACACCCAAAACAACAGCGTTTTTAGCGGTAATGCCACTGATATTATCTCTAAAACTGCAGGCTTCTTTGGTACATCCGGGTGTCTGATCTTTTGGATAGAAATATAAAACGACCCACTGGCCGCGCAGATCAGACAATTGTAGGTACTTATTTTGCTGATCTGGTAGCTTGAAATTTGGAGCAAGCTGCCCCACTGAAATTGACTCAGCAAATGCATTGGAGGTCAAAAGCAAACCTATTAGAGCGGTAATTAATAATTTCATTGTACGCTTTCCTAAAGATTTCATCAGATCATCGCAAAAAAACATACATTTGACCATTTCATTGATCAATACTATTATTCGATACATGTCGAATAATAGTATTGATCAAGTCCAGCTAACCCACATTTTTAAGGCACTCTCCAATCCGCATCGGCTCGAGATTTTCCGCTTACTAAAGAACTGTTGTACGCTAGGCACCGCTTGCCCGCTCAATTCTGCAGTCAGCCTTTGCGTAGGTGAACTGGGCAAATCGTTGAACATTGCGCCGTCTACGCTTTCTCATCATATCAAGGAGCTGAATCGGGCGGGTTTGGTGCAACTCGAACGCGATGGTAAACGGGTGCAATGCTCTGTCAATCCAGAAATCTCACGAAGCTTAGCCCTTTTTTTTAAACCTAATAAATGAGGATCTGATAATCCAAAAATTCACGCTGTTAAGT
>JAJRPK010000430.1 GCA_024280785.1 Gammaproteobacteria bacterium | reverse complement strand
GTATGCATCGTCAGCTAATTCACCGCTGGCCAACGCTTCTTTCAAGGTCAATTTACTGTAGGAGACTAATACCGAAAGCTCCGGACGAGTCATTGCCTGGCCCGTCGCTTTTCGCTCGGCTAAAATGTCATCCGCGGGGATAAATTCTAGCTCTCGATCTAACTTGCCCTGCGACTCATAGTGACTAATTAAACGCCGATACTCTACCGACCGCTGCACGGCCTCGTATTCTGCAAGGCTTATTGCTTGCGTTTGACGATAGTTATTCTCTAGCACAAGCTCTGACACAGAGTCTGTCATGGACTCTAACAAGCTGACTCTATCGCTATCAGTCAATTCACCAGAAACCATCAATGTGTTCAACATAATCTTTATATTGACTTCGTGGTCGGAGCAGTCAACTCCACCTGCATTATCAATAAAATCGGTATTACATCGGCCACCATGCAAACAGTATTCAACTCGTGCGCGCTGAGTAATACCCAGATTGCCACCCTCGCCAATAACTTTTGCACCTAGCTCAGAGGCATTAACACGGACGCTATCATTCGCACGATCGCCTACTTCATCATGTGTTTCAGCACTCGCCTTCGCATAAGTGCCGATGCCACCGTTCCACAATAAGTCAACAGGCGCTCGCAATATTGCTTGCAGTAAATCATTTGGAGCAAGTTCATTTTTAGAGATAGAAAAGCGCTGCTTGATCTCATCACTCAACTTGATCGATTTTGCAGAGCGAGAAAAAACTCCTCCGCCGCTAGAAATCAAATCCGCGTTGTACTCCTCCCAACTAGATCTAGGTAGATCAAATAGGCGCTGGCGTTCGGAAAAACTGGCTTTAGCGTTTGGATTCGGATCAATAAAAATGTGTAAATGGTTAAATGCAGCAACCAGTTGTATATGCTCAGAGCACAACATACCGTTGCCGAAAACGTCACCCGCCATATCGCCTACCGCAACAACGGTAAAATCTTGTTGCTGAACATTTACCCCAATCTCTCTAAAATGACGCTGCACCGATACCCACGCGCCCTTAGCCGTAATTCCCATTTTCTTGTGGTCGTATCCCACGCTACCGCCAGAGGCAAAGGCATCACCCAGCCAAAACCCGTAGTCTGCAGACAACTCGTTCGCAATATCAGAAAACGTTGCCGTTCCTTTGTCGGCTGCAACCACTAAGTACGTATCGTCATCATCCCACCGAACTAGGTTTTGAGGAGGGATAACTTCACCATTTTTTAAATTATCGGTTATATCCAAAAGCGCTGAAATAAAGGTGCGATAACAAGCAATACCCTCAGCTAAAAACGCTTCTCTATCACTCGACGGCGGCGCTTGCTTACAAACAAAGCCTCCTTTCGCCCCCATGGGGACTATGACAGAATTTTTAACCTGCTGCGCCTTAACCAAACCCAAAACTTCTGTGCGAAAATCTTCTGGGCGGTCTGACCAACGCAAACCACCGCGAGCAACTTTACCACCGCGTAAATGAACCCCTTCGAGTCGCGGCGAATATACAAACACTTCAAACATTGGTTTGGGTTTAGGTGCTTCTGGGATAGCACTAACATCAAACTTGAATGAAAAATAAGATTTGAGCGGTGCGTCTTTACCAGACTGATAAAAGTTGGTTCGTACTGTGGCTTTTATCAACGTCAGAAATTGGCGGATAACTTTATCTTCCGTCAAATTATCAACATTATCTAGCGCCGAAATAATTTGATTTTCTATCTTTTCGCTCTCTGACTGACGGGCGACAATATTCGCACTATTTTGAGGGTCAAATCGTAAGGTAAATAGCTGCGTTAAGCACCTGGTAATCGACGTATGACTGGCCAAAGTCTTGGCAATAAATGGTCGGGTATAGTGTAAGTTAATCTGTTTCATATAACGTGAATAAGCACGCAGCATAGCTATCGCACGCCAATCAATATCCATATCAAATATCAAACGATTAAATAAATCGCTTTCTGCCCCACCACTCCAGACTTTAGTAAAGGCCGCTTCGAAAGCAGGAGCGATTAGTTCAAGGTTGATCGCCTGATCGCCGTCAGCTAACGAAAGGCCCGCATTAACAGGGGAGCATTCGAGTTCAAATACATGCAACCAAACCGTCTCTGCCAACGAATTAATTATCTTGTAAGGTCGTTCACCTAATACTCTAAGACCAAAGTTCTCTAGCAGTGGCAACACATCAGACAGCGCAATTTTTTCGTTTTTTTGCATCAATCGAAAATGTACAATCTTTGCCGCATCGTCTTGATTTCGATAGAGCTTCATCGATATGGCATTGTTATCATCAAGTTGTTGAATTTGTTGAATATCGCTCACCGCATCGGCAGCGTCAAATTCGAGTTGGTAGCCGGGTGAAAACGCGTTTGCGTAAAGACTAGAAACATCCGATTCCACGGCCTCCGTTAATGCCGTTATCCAATCGCTACTTACCCGCCCCGTACCACCATTGGCATAACCATCAAACTGTCTCATTTATTACTCCAGCTAATTTGCGTAAAACTCGTAAGTACTCAGGTAAAACACGAATAAATTGACGTGACCAAAACTTGCCATTGGCAGGCAACCTATTTTCTTAAATATCACTTGACAATAGATTCGCTACATTAGTTGACTGTATAAATCAACCTTTTAAAGCATAGCTGAATTCCTATCGAGAGGACTAAATTTGATCCGGGCACTTAAACAAACCCTTTTCAATGGCGATGCTACCGATATTTCTCTTCTTAAATCATTAACTTAGAACTCCATCTACGGTTGCTTTTAGAGACTTAATTTCTATACAATAATGGCATTTCAAATATAGGGCTGATCGTTTTTTGATCTTAATTCTAGTGCATTATTGACGGATTAAACGAATCGTTGCAGACAACCTTTTGGCCATTTTTGTATCTAACTTGCGTAATAGCAGCGGTATATTTTTGTAGCCCGATCTATTGCGACAACTTTGACTAAAGCATTACGACGACACCAATACCATAACGCGGATATAAAATAGCCATTCCTATGACCGAAACGGACTCAACAAATACTCAGCCAAATCACCCTATACGCGAACTTCAACAGTGGCTATCCCAGCGCATAGTGGGCCAACCCAAGCTGGTAAACCGGTTGATCATGGCACTACTCGCCGATGGCCATTTATTAGTAGAGGGGGCACCAGGCCTGGCCAAGACTCGCGCCATTCGCTGCCTTGCCGATGGTATACACAGTAGTTTTCAACGTATTCAGTTCACTCCCGATTTACTTCCCGGAGACGTAACCGGTTCGGATATCTTTCGCCCACAAACCGGCGAGTTTGAATTTCAGCCTGGCCCTATCTTTCATAATCTAGTACTGACCGATGAAATTAATCGAGCCCCTGCCAAAGTTCAGGCGGCTTTACTGGAGGCCATGGCCGAACGTCAGGTTAGTGTGGGCAAGCATACCTACCCACTGCCTGAATTATTTTTAGTCATGGCAACACAAAATCCGATTGAGCAAGAAGGTACTTACCCCTTACC
>JAJRPK010000429.1 GCA_024280785.1 Gammaproteobacteria bacterium | reverse complement strand
TATCGAATTTGTCGCAGGTGGTGCGACAATGCGTAATGGTTATCCCGGTTATGTGGCAGGGGCAACCTTTTCGCAGGCGCTGGGTTGGCAGGGTAATGAAATTATCACTTGTTATGCGGCTTGCGCAACCGGCAGTCAAGCGTTAGCGGCTGCCCGAGCAAAAATTCAGGCTGGCCAATGTGAAGTGGCTTTGGTGGTAGGTGCTGATACAACGCCTAAAGGCTTTTTAGCTCCACAAGGTGGAGAGCGTCCCGATGACCCCGATTGGGTTCGCTTTCGTTTGGGTATCACTAACCCGACTTATTTTGCGCTGTACGCGCAGCGACGCAAGGATCTTTACGGCGCGACTGACGAAGATTTTGCGGCGATCAAAGTTAAAAATGCCGAACACGGATTTACTAACGAATATGCTCGTTATCGAAAAAAATTCACCATGGAGCAAGTTCTCGGTTCCGCTATGGTGGCATCTCCATTACGCTTGTTTGAAATTTGCGCCACCAGTGATGGCGGAGCGGCAATTGTTGTTTGCAGTAAAGAATACGCCGATAAAATGCAGAGTAAACGGCAGGTAAAAATTGCGGGCATATCTACAGTATCGCCAAAGTTTGCCAGTTCTGATGTCGAAATGCCCGATATTGCGACCGATTCGGCAGCAGCGGCTAATGCTTATTCGTTTAGATCTTCGATTGCGCAAAAGGCTTACGAGGAAGCAGGGATAGGGCCTGAGGATGTCTCGGTTGCCGAAGTCTACGATCTGTCATCGGCAATGGAGCTCGATTGGTATGAATACATCGGTTTGTGCCCCAAGGGCGATGCCGAAAAGTTGTTGCGTGATGGCGATACTAAAATTGGCGGGCGAATTCCGGTTAATTCCAGCGGTGGTTTAGCCTGTTTTGGCGAGGCTGTACCCGCTCAAGCGTTGGCACAAGTTTGCGAGTTAACGTTACAGCTTAGAGGTGAAGCGGGTGACCGGCAAGTTAATGGTGCTAACGTAGGTGTCACTGGAAATCAGGGGCTGTTTGGTCACGGATCCTCCGTTGTATTACAGAGCTGAGGACAATATCCTGATGCTCGATCTCGAAAAATCGTTTGACCTTGATAAAGAATGGCGCGGCATGTTGCGGCGTTTAGTCGCTCAGCTAGACAACAAACAACTCCCCGATTTATCGGATTCAGTTCTTGAATTGGATTCAGAGGTTTATACCAGTAGCGAGCGGTTTGCGCGTGAGCGAACGGAAGTTTTTCGTCGTCAACCGTTGCTTGCGGGCTTTTCTGGCGAGCTAGTCAATGTTGGTGATCGTTTGTGCTTCGATGCCGCAGGGGTGCCTGTCTTGCTGTTGCGCGGTGAAGACGGAGTATTGCGGGCATTTCTTAATATCTGCACTCATCGTGCCTCTAAGTTAGTGGCCGATGACGATGACAGCAGTTGCCATTTGGTTTGCCCTTTTCATGGTTGGTCCTATAACCTCGATGGTTCGCTTAAAGGGCAGCCGTTATCAGAAGCCTTTGCGGGGCTGGATAAAACGGCTAAAGGCTTAGTTCGGCTACCTGTGGCGGAATGGGAAGGTATGGTCTTTGTTATTGCCACACCGGGTGATGAAGACATTGATGTAAAAGCTTATTTGGGCGACATGGCGCCTTTGTTAGCCGCGTTGAAGCTTGGTGAACTGAAAAAAAATGCGCAGGATCATTTAGCGGTTAAAGCAAATTGGAAACTGGTATTAGATACGGGTAGAGAAATCTATCATGTCCCAGTGGTTCATCGTAATACTCTGGCAAAAAACTTATATTCGCATACGATGATCGTAGACAACTTTGGTTTACACAATCGCTATAGCGGGGCGAGTAAAGAGCTTGCCAAGCTAAAAAATAAATCTGAGAGCGAATGGCCAGAGAGTTGTTATCAAGGCGTTCATTATATTTATCCCAATACTAATTTAAGTATCAGCCGAGCGGTTGACGGACAGACTCCGATGGTGAGTTTATCGCGAACCTTTCCCGGGTCGTCAGTGGGTGAGTCCTACACTTATCTTTCTACCTATTCACGAGATGGCGATCAACAATCTACGGATATCCATCAGATGGTTGTTAAGATTGTCGATACAGAAGACTATGTTCAGGCCGAGCAGATTTGGAAAAACATTGAGCATCAGCCCAAAGGCTTTAAACTGGCGCTAGGTCGGAACGAAGCTTTACTGCAGCGGTATCATCTTGCCATTGCCGAACAAATTGCTATGCCTCTAAATCTTTAGGTTGTGTACCTTGTACAGGCAATTATAGTATGCAAAAAATAGAAGAAGGCAATGCCCACAATCTTGAGTCTGGCCCAGCGATATTAAGTTTAGGTTTTAGGCCCTTTTTTCTGGCGGCGGGTATTTTTTCTGTCGTATCGATGCTGTGGTGGCTAGGCATTTATCAGTTTCAACTTCCTGTCGAAATCACTTCTATCAACCTTTTTCAGTGGCACGCTCACGAGATGATCTACGGCTATGCTCTAGCGGTCATTACTGGGTTTTTATTAACGGCGACAAAAAATTGGACGGGTATTCAAACGCTGCACGGAAAGCCGTTATTGTTATTGTTGAGTTTATGGGCGGTGGCCAGGCTCTTGTTTTTATTCGGTAGTGTTTATATATGGCTAGCTGGAGTTTTTGACATATTGTTCCTACTGTTTTCAGTGGCTGCCGTTGCTTATCCCATTGTTAAGGTTAAGCAGTGGAGGCAAATGGCCGTATTATCCAAACTTATATTATTATTGGTCGGCAACGTCTTGTTTTACCTTGGTGCTCTAGGTTTATATGCTGACGGTGTGTTTCTTGCAATTTACGGCGGTCTGTATTTAATTGTTGGACTGATCCTGACGATTGGCAGGAGAGTATTACCCATGTTTATTCAAAATGGTGTTGATAGCCCCGTGACTTTGTTTAACTCGAAATGGCTCGACCTATCGAGTTTGGCTTTCTTTTTGTTGTTTTTTATCAGTGAATTATTTTTTAGCAACTCAATGTATACCGCTTGCTTTGCACTGGCCGTATTTTTTATTAATGCGATAAGATTAATCGGTTGGCATTGTGCAGGCATCTGGAAAAAAAGCTTATTGTGGAGCTTGTATTTATCTTTTTGGTTTATCTGCCTTGGGTTTTTATTGTTTGCCGGTGTTCATTTTTTCGGTATTTCCAAGTATCTTGCGATTCACGCGTTAGCCTTTGGCGGCATTGGGGTAGTAACCTTAGCTATGATGTCCAGAGTGGCTTTAGGGCACACTGGTAGAGATTTAAGTCAACCACCAAAAGCTTTAGCTTATGCGTTTGCAATATTAATACTGGGTGGAGTGCTTAGGGTTTTTGTTCCACTGTTAGATGTTATTAGTTACAGCTTACTGATGGGAATCACTCAGGGTCTTTGGATTCTTTCTTTTTCGATCTTTGTCGTTATCTATTATCCCATCCTCACTCGGGCTAGAGCAGATGGTGCGCCCGGCTAGATGAATCTTGGTAGATAGATTTTAACTATTCATTTGAAAAAAACCAGAGGTCAGTCTGGAATGGCACTTACTTAAGTAAAGTGCCATTCGGGTCAGTCTGCAATTGCTGGAAAGACTTCTTCGGCGAGCAAACGAATACTCTCCCAGGCGACGTCGGGGCTCAGGCCTCCTAATAAAGGTTTTAAATACAACCCGTCTTCTTTGCTTAGGTAGTTGATAGCTTCTTCAGGGCTAAAGATAAGATAAGCGCCGCTTTGCCGAGCCTCTTCTACCGATGCAGGTGCCGTTTGCTTGGGGATACCCAAATGAGCCATCCACTGCCAATAAATATCGAGGTCATGCTGAGCGAAAGGTTGAATTTTTTTCCACGCTTGCTGAGGGTCTTTAGTAACATGAAAAAATCGGTACGGTTTCGGTGGGCTTATTACCCCCGGAGGTTTTCCTAGCGCGTCGCACTCGGCAATATATTGAGCAACAGAATCAATTGACATGGGCATAAAACCATCGCCTAATTTGGCGGCGCGTTTGATCGCAGCGGGTGCCATGCCGGCGATATAGATAGGAATGGGATTTTGGACTGGTAACTGTTTGAGCACTGCCGTCCTATCCTGCCATGAAAATTCTTCGCCGTTCCAAGCGGCCCGTAGCATAGGGATTAATGTCTCCATCAGTTCGGGAGCTTTCATACTTCTTGGGTACATTGCGCGTTCGGCAGGGTCATATCCCCATGCCAGCGTTAGCTGTAATCGACCATTACTAACGATATCTGTTTGTGCCGTTTGTTCGGCGAGCCTCATTGGGTCGTAGTTAGACGCTACTAACGATTGAATACGAATGAAACAATGATTTGTTCGAGCAGCAATGGCATTGGCATAACTGAGTGGGTCACTCATGTAAGGCGCGAGGTGATGCTCCGAAAGAATGGTGGCACCCAAGTCGATTTTTTCGTCTAAATAAGCAGTAATATTTAACGCTTCACGATATAGTTCGGCGGGTGTTGGGCCATGAGGCTTATTCATTAAATCGAAGTGAACCCGATTTTTCATTATTAGTGTCTCTTCATTTCATTGGTTTTATTGAATTAGGGTTGTTGTTGGCAGTAGTGTTGTTGCTGGTAGTAGGGTAGCTGGTAGTAAGGCCGTTTGTAGCAGAGCATTATATCACCAGAGCGCGCTAAGCATTGCTTACATTCCCGTAGTGTGAATTAGGCTTTTTCTTGCGTGCATGATTGAGTCGGTATTTGACTATATGGTTGAATGCCCGATTGAACAATAATGTCATGGTGGCTTAGCGAATCGACTCTAGTGGTTTTAGCTTGATTCGACGGACAATGGCATCAAGTTAACAGCAATACTATCTGTAATTACGCAAGTACGGTAACAGGGCAATACTATGGCAACAACAAACAAACCCAATCTCGAACTTCGCTTTGTTATTATCGGCGCTGGGATGGCAGGAATTCTTAGTAGTATTAAACTGTTAGAGTCGGGCTATACCAATATTACGATCTATGAAAAAGCCGACAAGGTGGGGGGAACTTGGCGCGAAAACACCTACCCCGGTCTTACTTGTGATGTCCCCTCGCATGCTTACACCTATTCGTTTGAGCCCAACCCTGATTGGACGCGGCAATTACCTCCCGGAGCAGAAATTCAGGAATACTTTGAAAGAATGACGGCGAAATACCAATTAGAAAAGCTCATCCACTTTAATGAAGAAATTACCCGCTGTGAATTTTTAGAGGGGAGCTGGCAACTTGAAACAGCAGGCGGTACAGATGACCGTGCGGATGTTGTCATTGCTGCCACGGGCGTTTTACACCATCCCAGCTATCCCAAGATCAAAGGTATTGATCGTTTTGCCGGAGATGTTTTTCACAGCGCGCGCTGGGATCACAGTGTGCCATTAGATGGCAAACGCATCGCTATTATTGGCAATGGATCTACCGGAGTTCAAATTGTTTCGGCATTGGCGGGGCGAGCTAGTCAAGTTACCCATTTTCAGCGCACGGCCCAGTGGATTATGCCGGTTGAAAATCCTTTGTTTAGCGAAGAGGAAAAATTGGCTTTTCGCACCGATAAGGACTTGTTACATCGTACCCGCAACGACCAAACCTACATTGCCAATGTGCAGCGTTTTACCGAAGGCATTGCTAATCCAAACTCTGCAGAAATGAAAGAGATCGAAGATGTTGTATTGGCCAATTTAGAAAGTAGCGTTAAAGACCCTGTATTAAAAGAGCAACTTCGGCCTAGCTACAGAGCCGCTTGTAAGCGACTTATTTTTTCTCCGGATTATTACGAAGTTATTCAACAATCGGGGGTGCAGCTTGAGACCCGAGCTATAGAGGGAATTGAAGAGCTTGGTGTACGCCTTGCTGACGGAGAATTACAGGAGTTTGATCTCATTGTTCTAGCGACAGGTTTTCGAGCCGACCAATTTATGCGACCAATGCAATTAACAGGTCGTAACGGTACGACGTTAGAGCAAGCATGGTCGCATGGGCCTCGCGCTTTTCGGTCGATTTCTATTCCAGAGTTTCCAAACTTTTATATGCTAAATGGTCCAAGTGGCCCGGTGGGAAATTTTTCACTCATCGATGTTGTCGAACTACAGTGGGATTATATTGCTCAATTAATTGAGTTAGTGGCGACGGGAAAATGTAAACAAGTTAGTCCAAAGCAAGACGCGTTAGATATTTATGAGCAAGAACGTGTTGAGGCGGCGAAAAAAACCATTTTTGGCAGTGGTTGTAAAAGTTGGTATTTGGACGATGAAGGTGTTCCTGCTACTTGGCCCTGGTCCTATCAAAAGTTCGTTGATGTCATGAAAACTCCAACTCTGGATGATTATGATTTGCGAAGTTGACGTTTAATGGAGGCGTTTGCGAGTTAAGGCGAAGGCCGAATTATAAATCGGCATCGCGTAAACGTTCTTGTCGTTCCTGCTCTTCTGCGAGTACGGCTCTTATATCTTCAATCACCGAATCGACATCGGCGTTAGTTTCATCGATTTCTACATGGCCGGTTAACACCGTTTCAGGGGTTAGATTACCCTCTTCGTAAAGCGTCCACAGCTCTAGTGCAAATGGCCGATCGAGTAACTCGGGCGCGTATTGCCCATAGTAATTGTTCATGTTGTTGATATCGCGTTCTAGCATCGTCGGTGCGTGATTGTTGGCTGCAGCATCTACCGCCTGTGGCAGGTCGATAATAACCGGCCCGTAGGCGTCTACCAGTACATTGAATTCAGATAAATCACCGTGAATAATTCCCGCGCAAAGCATTTGAACTACATAGATCATCATAACGGCGTGGTCTGCCAGGGCTTGTTCGGCGGACATTGAAACATCCGCTAATCGGGGAGCGACCTGACCATCATCGTCAGTGATTAACTCCATAAGTAAAACACCGTCAAAACAACCATAGGGTTGGGGAACGCGGACGCCTGCACTGGCTAGCCGGTAAAGTGCATCGACTTCAGCATTTTGCCAGCTTTCTTCCTGTTGCTTACGGCCGTATTTAGAGCCCTTTTCCATAGCTCTGGCGCGGCGGGTATTGCGAACTTTTCGGCCTTCCTGGTATTGTACGGCTTGCTTAAAGCTACGCTTGGCGACTTCTTTATAGATCTTGGCGCAGCGAATGTCAGAGCCGCAACGAACGATATAAACATCGGCTTCTTTGCCGCTCATCAGGCGGCGCAAAACTTCGTCAATTATGCCGTCTTCTATTAGGGGTTTGAGTCGCTTAGGAATTTTCATGGCGATCTTATACAGGAGTAGTACCGAGGATGGAATAGAGCGAGCAATTCTTTTGCAATTACTGCCTGAAATGCGGTATTTGGGCTGTAATTAACACTGGAAGGAAGGAGCGATTTTGTATACTGTTTCTCGCGTAGCGGGATTTTCGAGGGCTTAGCACATTAGTAACCTTGATTAATCCTAGCCAATTAGTTTGAACAATTAGTTTTATAATGGTTAATACAGCAGGAGCGGGGTTTTGATATGAAACAGGCAATATTTTCAGTGCTTACCATAGTGAGTATTTTGTTAGCGTCCTGTGGTGCAGAATCACCTGCGTCAGTCAGCACTGATGTAGCGGTTGATAAGCCATCCGGGGTTATTCCGCAGCATCAGTTAGACGCATTGAAAAAAGCAAAAGAAGTAGAAAATTTATTATTGGACTCTGCGGAAGCGCGGAAGAATTTAATGCTCAAGCACGAGTAGAGCCAGTAAACAACAATATCTGGAGTATGTATTGAATCCTAATGAAGAACATAAGTCTCATCGCATTGGCTGGTTGCGAGCGGCGGTTCTCGGTGCAAACGATGGCATCGTTTCGACGGCAAGCCTGATTATTGGTGTCGCAGCGGCTCATTCAACGCATGAAAATATTGTGTTGGTCGGTGTTGCAGGGCTAGTTGCCGGAGCCATGTCAATGGCGGCGGGGGAGTATGTCTCTGTGAGTTCCCAGGCTGACACAGAGAAAGCGGAGTTAGCGCTTGAGCAGTACCATCTCGACCAGAATCCCGAATTTGAAATGGCAGAGTTAGTGACTATTTATGAAGGGCGAGGCTTAGATACCGCGTTAGCCCAACAAGTCGCTTATCAATTGATGGCCTTCGATGCTTTAGGTGCACACGCCAGAGATGAACTCGGTATTATTGATATGGGGCGAGCACAGCCGGTTCAAGCGGCGTTGTCCTCCGCACTGGCTTTTGTTTTTGGAGCTGCTTTGCCGCTGTTTGTGGCGATTATAACGCCGCTACCTCAGTTGATAGCTTTAACGGCGGTTTTTTCACTTATCTTTTTAGCGGGTTTAGGGGTTGTTGCTGCGCATTTGGGCGGTGCATCGAAGCGAGCGGGCGCCATGAGGGTAACGTTTTGGGGGGCGCTAGCGATGCTGGCAACCGCATTGATTGGTAATGTTATGGGCATAGGTTTGTAATTGTTTATATTTTTAAAAAAACTGTTGTTGTGGACTTTAATAGCTTTTTTTATTGGGGCCTTATTATTATTTGTTGGCTTAAAGGTTTATTTGCCCAAAGATTTCGGTTTTTCATACCCGAATATTATTAAATCTGTATTTGGTGCCGATGTCGATGCAGAGGACTTACAGCAGCGCATTCAACTCCCTCCGGGGTTTTCTATTAGTCTCTATGCTCAAGGGCTAACGAACGCACGAATGCTGCGCGTCAGCGACACAGGCGATTTGTTAGTCAGTCAGCCTCGTAGTGGTATCATTACCTTGTTAAAAAGAGACCGCGACGGAGACGGTCGTCCCGACGGGCGGGTCGTTCTTGCCGAAGGATTAAAAGCACCTCACGGCTTGGACTTTTATCGGCAGTGGCTCTATATCGCGGAATCTGATGGGGTGGGTCGAATTGAATTTGATCACCAGCGCGGCGAGACTATCGGTAGTTATCAACGAATCATTACGGGCCTGAGTAGTCAGGGAAATCATTGGACTAAAACCCTGCGTTTTGGCGCCGACGGTTTGCTGTATATTGCCAGCGGTTCTAGCTGTAATGTTTGCGAAGAAACTAACCCTCAACGCGCGGCAATGAGTCGTTATCAGCCTGATGGTAGTGATTTAGAGATCATTGCATTGGGGTTACGGAATAGCGTCGGATTTGCTTGGTCTTCTGCCGATGGGCAATTGTACGCCACAGACAATGGAAGAGATTTGCTCGGTGATGACTTTCCACCCGATGAATTAAACCAGATCGTTGTTGGAAAACACTATGGCTGGCCTTACGCTAATGGCAACAAAATTGGCGATCCGGATTATGGCGCGGGTAATGAGGATATCATTGCCAATTCAGATTCTCCCGTACACGACTTTCGACCGCACAATGCGCCGTTAGGCATTAATTTTATTAAAGGAGATGGGCTTCCCGAGGCCTATCATCATGCAGCTCTGGTTGCTCTACACGGGTCCTGGAACCGATCAGTAAAAGATGGATACAAAGTAGTGTCACTTCATTGGGGCGCGCAAGGTGAGATAGAGGAACGTGATTTTGTGGCCGGATTTCTCCAAAATGATGAAGTGATTGGCCGGCCTGTAGATGTCATAGAAGGTATCGACGGAGAGATTTATATTTCTGATGACTTTAGCGGATCAATTTATCGCGTGACTTATAGAAACGGGGGGCAAGAGTTTACTTCAGTTAATGAGGTAGCCGAAAGTTCGTCTTTAAATCTAGCCTCTCAAAAAATACATGGCGACTCGTTGGCAGATTTAGATCCAAAAAATCTCGCGTTGCTAAAGCAACAGGGAGCTTTGTTGTATGAGACTTTTGAGTGCGCAAGCTGTCATGTTGAGGTGGGGATGTTATCTCTTCGCAAAGTGGCTGACCGGTATGATCTCGAAAAGCTACAAACATTTTTTGATGCGCCAACATCGCCTATGCCCAGGTTTGAATTAAATGCAGAAGAAAAAGAAGCACTTGCTGTTTATGTACTGACGGTTTATCCATAAGCGCAATAAGCCTAACGACTTAAAGTTGCAGCGTTGACTCGCCACTTTATAATAAATTTAACATTCTTGGATTGAATCAAACAAAAAAAGTGGAAGGTATGCTGCTGCCCACCTTCCACTTTGCCAAGCAGTTTCAGTTATTCTGGGTTTAACGCTGTAACTTGATCCAATGCTTCGCTGTACTCGGTTAATAACCGCATCATAATATCGCGGCAAGATTCGATTTCATTGATCTGGCCGACGACCTGACCAACGGGATTAAACGCGACCTTTTGCGTTTCACCTTTGCCGGCATAGCGATGGGTTCTTCTTGTTGCATCAAAGGTCAAGTAGCCCTGCAAAGGCATAGGCAGTGGGTCGGGAGTATCGTCTCGTTCCCACGCTTCGGTCCACTCATTCTTTAGCATGCGAGCAGTTTTGCCGGTAAACGACCGTGATCGAACGGTATCTTCAGAGGTGGCGTCCATGTAGGACTGGCGTTGCGCCGGCTCAGCTGAGGCTTCGGTCGAGTTTAACCACATCGAACCTAACCATACACCTTGTACGCCCATACTCATTGCTGCCAACATTTGGCGGCCAGAAGCTATGCCGCCAGCGGCAAGAACGGGAAGCGGTGCAACAGCATCTACCATTTGCGGCCACAGAATCATTGAAGTTACTTCACCGGCGTGTCCGCCACCTTCGCTGCCCTGACAAACGATAAAATCCAGGCCTGCTTCTTTGTGCTTGGCCCCGTGCTTTAAGCGCCCTGCTAATGCTCCTATAAGTCGTCCCGATTTGTGTACTTGCTCGATTATGGTAGCAGGTGGTGTCCCCAAAGCATTAACGATCATGCGACATTTTGGCCGAGTAAGAGCAATATCGACTAACAGTTGACCTTGTGCTTCAGAAAAACTTAAAGAAACCTCATCGTCGCCATCTGGCCAAGAGGGTACGCCGTGGTCGCTCAACAATTTTTCGGCAAATTTTCGGTGCTGATCGGGTATGGCCGCTTGTAGCATTTCGACCAATTTTTCGGGGTCAGTTTCACCTTGGCCTTCGTACTTTTGTGGAATCGCGGTGTCAACGCCATAAATATGGTCACCGATATGATCGTCGATCCAGTCGAGCTCTTCTTTAAGCTGCTTGGGAGAGTAGCCTACTGCACCCAGAATACCGATGCCGCCAGCCTTACTGACTTCGACCACCACGTCGCGGCAGTGAGTAAAAGCGAAAATGGGCACGTCTATGCCTAATTTTTTGCACAGTTCAGTTTGCATTGTTTTCTCCAATAGCGGGTGGGATCGTTCGGCTTAGTATTCGGCTGTAGCCTATCTTTCATTGGCCTTTATTCCAATAGCCTTAGCCGTAATCGACATGACAAAAGCATTCACAACAGGGCCATTTTGATCAAATAAGTCATAACTTTTTGTTTTGGATTATTTGGTTTATAGTATTTAGCGCAGGCTTGCTAGATGAAATAGCTTTTGGTTCTTATATCTTACACTTGTAATAGCTGCTTAATATTTCAGCGGGAATTAATGTTAGTGCTGCCAATGCTTGCTCTTCTTTATATTGGAGTATTCAAAATGAGCGCAACGGAGAACAAGCTCCAAACAAAACGGCACGGCGACATTTTCGCCAAGGTATATTCAGCGCATTAAAATCAGTTGGTGGCATTGAGTTTGATGAAAACGAAATGGACGCAGGGGGTAACTTCTTTAAAATCCCTCTGATATATCCGCAGCAATTTGATGTGCCAAGTTCGTTAAGGCCGGAACTGCAAATAGAGTTCGGCTATCAAACCATTGCGCATAAAAAGGCCGGTGATTTCACGGCGACGTCTTCGAAAAGCGCAGCACCGATTTGATCCACCGGCCACGGAGTCTATCGACTCTAGAGAGCCTTGCGGCACTGCAGTAATTGTAAAACACATATTTCACCGCCGCCACTGTTTTGCTAGATCACTTTATTCTTTCAGTATGCGGGCTCATAGTTAAAGTTTATAAGCGAGTGCCCTCGTTTTGTTGTTAATACTATTGAAACTATTATTGCTCAAAATACGGAGCAAATGCAGCAATATCATCTTCCAGTTCAACGCCAAATGAATTTAGTGCCATGGCAATCATATTGTAATTGCAGTCAGTAAATACCAGATCCATAATTTTTCGCGGTCGCGCGCTGGCAGTGTCGATGTAGTTAATACATGAGTGATAAAGGGCACCCAGCCTTTGACCAAATCGGAGTGATGGGCCAGTGTGGCAAACACGCTGTACAGCTTGTCGCCCGAAATAAAGTTACCAAATACCTGTTTAAGGTCGTCATCGAATTCTGCTATGGGTTTAGGCGGTATACGTGGGGTATTCATGGGTGACTCCGGTTAGGGTTTGTAGCGGCTTATGATGATTGATATTTACCGGGAATGGTTATTAGCATCGTGTAATTTTGATTCTGCCCTTGCATCAATAGAGAGTGAAATACTCACTTTGGGCATGCGATTTACAGAAAAAATCGAATGAAAAAATTAAGCTTGCAGAGCAATTTTTTATGAGGATAAGAGTCTACTGACTCCTTGACTTAGATCAATATTAAATCATACGCGACCACATACGATGTAAGTATTGGTCATTGAGTGATTTTGCAAATGCTGAGATGGCTAGACGCTCAGCGAATTGTCATCGCGACGGTGGATATGATAATGAATGAAAGCAATCAATTGAAAAAGAAGAAGCGAGCATCGGCTGCTAAAAGCGAAGTTAAACAGAGTAAAGTCTTAAATATTGTTGATTCGCTTAGTCATGAACATGTTTTAACCGAACAATTGCTCAACGCCATGCAAGAACAGGTTGATAATCTTAACAAGAAAAATGACGTTGACTACCCTCTACTTAGTCATATGCTTCACTATTTCAATGACTACCCGGACAAATATCATCACCCGCGAGAAGATTTGCTTTTTCAGCGATTATTGAAAAGAGCCCCTCGTTATATTGGCGATATTAAGGAGTTGGAAGCGCAGCATGTTGATCTTCATAATGACTGTGAATATCTCTTGGTGCTAATTAAAAATACTAAGCCTGAAAATACTGCGGCCATTCGAAAATTAACAGTCCATTTGCAAGACTACATAGACTTTTATCGAATGCATATGCATATTGAGGAAAGCAGAGTATTTCTCGCGATAAAAAAAGAATTGCTAGATGGGGACTGGATATGGGTAGATAAAATGCTAGAGCTTGGAGCCGATCCCTTATTTGGCGAAGAGATTCTTGCAAGCTATCAAGATGTTTCGGAATACATAGACAACATATCGCTAGAATGCGACCTGCAAATCGAGCCCGCCGGATATGGTTGGAGTTTCATTTTTAGGTCGATCAAAGTATTGGGAAGTGGCTTGCGTGAAACTCGGCGCGTTGTGCGATTACGTTCAAAAATCGGATGGTCTGGTAACAAATTGTCGATCAAGCGAGCCTTCGGCAACAGTGAAGTCGATCAGGTTTCAGAGTTACCGCAGAAGATATTTCGGAGAAGTATAATGCATATAAAAGAGGGCACAGCGGATATCAATGCAATCGTGAAGTCTACAAACCAACGGCTCGTAAGGCCTTCAGAGAAACTGGAAAATTGGAGGGAAATCAGAAGAAAGTGAATTAAGCAGAATTAAGGGGAGCAAAGCCGTTTTTTACAAAGTTTGTCATAATGTTGGTACTCGCACGCTTCAGCTTATACGCGCGCATGGCATTATACAGGCTTCCATAGCGATCTCGACCGGTGGGTTATTGACCATAAAATCAACGAGATCCTTTCTTTTAATCGACTTGTTGAAGGTCACTTGGTTGTGCGACGTTAAACTGCAGACTTGAAAAACATTCTTTGCCACATCGATAGAAATTAGATTATGCTGGATCATGATGGACGCTCCTGGTATTTAGCTGAAAGGTTTTTTTGCGCTCTCAGTTTGGCGCATTGCGACGCCGATTACACTCAGGGGCGTCCATCTCATCACTCGCTTTGAAAAAAGGTGCGAGGTTTTATTTTGATCAGGATTCATTGCTGTATATTGGCCGGACAATTGGTTTCGCGTATCCCGGATAGTCACAAGGAGAAAATAATGAATACACTACACATTAAAATCGGCTCAATGCTCATACCTCTGGTGATGCTCTTCAGCGTGGATCTCAATGCTGATCAGATACCCAATTCAGCTGCCCTCCAGAAGGAGGCAATGGCTCAGATGCATCACAAGCTTCATGATGATCAGGCGCCTTATAAAGCAAACGAAGCACAGGCATTAAAAGAACTCAATGAGATGACTATTCGAGAGGATGTTAGGATTGAAGATGTAAACATCAAAGTTGATGAATTGATGGCTGCAAAAAAACAGATTATGCGCCTTAGATATGGACACCTGATTGAGATGCGGACAGTTCTTACAGACGATCAAAAAATAGGTTATGACAAAGGTGTGTTAAGTCGCTCCGCGGTGAAATAAATTAAAATAATTGGGGTCAGATTACTAGGCGTTAGGTTTCCGTGTTACCCACAATCAGTAGACACCCTGTATAGTTAATTACCTATATAGGAGGTGCTCGAAATGGCAATTCTGCCGCTTTAGTCAGCGCTTTCAATATGTCCGGATTAAGTCCATCAAATTCTAATACTTGCACAATATATAAGACAAGTTATACTTGACCTTAATATTGTACAAGTGGTGAGCTGTCATGAGAGTCATTAATTTCTCCGAAGCAAGAAATAAATTAAAAAGTGTTCTAGATCAAGTAGTTAACGATTCAGACTACACAATTATATCTCGCCGTGATGCAGATGATGCCGTCGTGATGTCGCTCGATCACTTTAACGGCTTGATGGAAACAGTCCATTTACTTAAAAGCCCCGCAAATGCGGCTCATTTGGAGAAATCAATCAAGCAATATCGCAAGGGTCAAGTGACAGAGCGCAGGATAATAGTAGATGGCTAAGTTATTGGCCTGGACGAAAGAAGCTT
>JAJRPK010000428.1 GCA_024280785.1 Gammaproteobacteria bacterium | reverse complement strand
GGTTTGAAGTCGAAGCGGTAGATCCCTTGGGTTATAACTTAGCAAATTTACTACCCGAGCAAGCTGGCCGCGCTGTACAAAATGCGTTAGAAACCAACGGTGCTAAATTCCATTTTGGTACTGTAGCCGAAACTATAGACAACAATCCCGCGGGTGATGGCGTGGTAGTGACTTTAGCTAATGGAACCGTAGTTGAGGCAGATTTAGTTATCTCTGCGGTAGGCGTTCGGCCAAGAATTGATTTGGCAAAGAATAATGGGATTTCCGTAAACCGTGGTATCGTAGCGGATCGTTTTTTGGAGACCAGTGCTAAAAATGTTTATACGCTGGGAGATTGTGCAGAAGTAGAAGGCCATGTACTTTATTATGTCGCGCCACTGATGGCTGGGGCGCGGGCATTGGCAAAAACGTTAACGGGCGTGCCGACTCAGGTAGTTTATCCTGCTATGCCCGTGACTATCAAAACGCCGTGCTGCCCTATCGTCGTAGCTCCACCTGCTCGTGACGCTAAGGGCGAATGGGATATTTCTGCCAATGGCAATAATGTTGTAGCGCAGTTTAAAGACGTTAACGGTAATTTATTAGGCTTTGCCTTAACCGGCGAAGGTACCAGCGAAAAACTAAATTTACAAAAGTTATTGCCGCCGATACTAAATTAATTAGGGCCGCCGTAGAGATAATTTAACTATAACGATGAGTTATAGGAATAATTGGCCTTGCCAAGGTGTTAGAAGCTAGGCGAACAATACCACAGTTATTTTAATATTTTTATTAACAAATTAGGGTTGCGGTGTTAGCCGCGCTATTTAACTGAAGAGGAAAACACTATGAATAAAACTGAACTTGTAGCCGAGATTGCTGAAAAGGCCGATATTTCGAAGGAGAAAGCGGGTGAAGTTTTAACGGCCTTTACCGATGAAATCACCGCGGCTTTGGCAAGAGAGGATTCGGTTAGTTTGATTGGTTTCGGCAGCTTTACTCGCAGGCAGCGCAGTGCGCGTAAAGGTAAAAACCCTCAAACTGGTGCAGAAATTGATATTCCAGCGAGTAACTCGGTAGGTTTTAAAGCAGGTAAAGCATTAAAGGATGCTGTTAACAACAGATAAATAAGCCTGTATCGCAAAACTCTCACCGCTTTTATCTGATTGAAAAAAATACTAAATAGACAGATAAAAGCCGTGGGATATTGTATTTCACGTCCGTATTTTCGTCACCATGCTATTCTCAGCCACTTTATTCTACTCGACGATAATAAGCTTATTGGTATACTGACCCTGCATTATCGTTTGCATAGTGGCTTGTAGGAGGGCATCTATTTATAGGCCTATCTTATGACACCAATATCCGTGGCGAATTTAAGAGCATTTCAGTTCGCAAGCAGTCTATGTAACGCACGTTAGTGAATAATGGGTAAAAATTACTTAGGGTCGAATCATGAATTTAACGAGTAAAATTTTTATCGCTATGGCGGCAGGGATCGCAATAGGTGTCGCGGGAAACAGTCTTAATCTTGTGTCAGAGAGTAGTTCCGCAGCTGGGTTTATAGAGAATGGTTTGTTCTATGGCTTATTTGATGCGGTTGGCCGTATTTTTATTGCATCACTCAAGTTGTTAGTTGTTCCCATGGTTTTTGTCTCTCTGGTTTGCGGCACCGCTAGTTTGGGGGGCGGGGGACGAATGGGATTAATGGCGGGTAAAACCATAGGCCTTTATTTGATAACGACGGCAATTGCGATAACAATTGCTCTTACTCTAGCACTGATTATAGAACCTGGCGTCAGTGAACAACTAACGATGGATACAAGTTACCAAGCTACCAAGCCACCGCCATTAAAAGAAGTATTTATTGACATCTTTCCGAGTAATCCCGTTCGCGCGATGGCCGAAGGTAGCATGCTACAAGTCATTGTCTTTGCTGTCCTATTTGGTTTAGGTATTTCACGGGCAGGAGACAGGGGCGCAAAGGTGTCAGAAAGCTTTAATAATTTTAATCAGGTCATAATGGAAATGGTCATGATTCTAATGCAGCTTGCACCTTACGGGGTGTTTTGTTTACTGGCAAAAATATTTTACAGCACGGGCTTTAATTTAATCGGGCAGCTATTTCTCTATTTTTCCACGGTGTTACTGGCCTTATTTATTCACGCGATCTTTGTGTATGGCAGCTTGTTAAAATTGTTGACAGGGCTCAATCCGTTGACGTTTTTAAAACGGGTCAGACCGGTGATGATGTTTGGTTTTTCTACGGCGTCTAGTAATGCCACAATGCCGATCACCTTAGAAACCCTGGAAAAGAAAATGGGCGTTGATAATTCCATAGCATCATTTACTGTGCCATTAGGGGCCACTTTAAATATGGACGGCACGGCTATTATGCAAGGTGTAGCGACCGTCTTTATTGCACAGACCTATCAAATTGATATTGGCGTTGTCGGGTACTTAACCGTTATTTTAACCGCGACGCTTGCTTCGATAGGCACGGCGGCAGTGCCGGGTGTGGGCCTGATTACTTTGGCCTTGGTTTTACAACAAGTGGGTTTACCCGTCGAGGGAATCGCTTTAATCATTGGTGTTGACCGTTTGCTAGATATGGTGCGTACGGCTGTTAACGTTACCGGAGATTCGGTGGTGTCGTGTATTGTTGCCAAAGGTGAAGGTGCGTTAGATTTAGACGTTTTTGAAAACCCACCACGTTAAAAAATAGAGAAATTTTTATGACGGCACAAGTCGTATTAAAGCAGGTGATGGCAAATCAGGATAGTGCCGAAAAAGGCCTTGAAGATAGTATACAAACCACGATAGATCCTGTGGCCGATAAGCTCCCGGAAATCGGAGATTGGCTGCCAGACGCTATCATACCAGCTTGGGAACTGGTTTCTCACTATCCAATAGTTGGCGCCGTTGTTGTGGCCGCTTTTTTTTATATAGCGGCTATTTTATTTCGTTCTTTACTTGTGAGCTTATTGGCACGGCTGACAGGGCTAACAAGTTCTATGTTTGATGATGCAATAGTACGGGATTTACGTAAACCTATCTTTACGACGATCTTCTTTTTTGGTTTAACGCTGGCGGTATCGGTTGCACAATTACCGGTAGCGAGTTCGACTATTATTAATTTGCTTGTCTCAGTGATTGTTGTCAGCTGGATGGGTGCGGTTTTAAAAATTTCCAGTATTGCTCTCGAAGCATTAAGTGGCGAGAGCCGGTTTAAAATTATTGAATCGAGAACCGTCCCAATATTTGACTTAACTAGTAAGCTCGCCATTATTTTGCTTGGCAGTTATGTTTTGTTAATGATTTGGG
>JAJRPK010000427.1 GCA_024280785.1 Gammaproteobacteria bacterium | reverse complement strand
TATTGAAATATTTTATATAACGCGGTAGTTCTCGGCTTCCAACGCTGAGATAAGCTTTATCAGAGGTAATCCGATTAGACACGACGGATCGTCTCCTTCGTGCCGGGCAATAAGAGCAATGCCTAACCCTTCTGTTTTTATACTGCCAGCACAGTTGTAAGGCTGTTCTTTTTGCAAATATGTTTCGATAAGGTCCTCATTGAGCGATTTAAAGTGAAGAGTGTAGGTGTCGCTAAATCGTTGCTGCTTTCCCGTATCCGTGTTGATCAGGCAGCAGGTAGTATAGAAAACTACCGATTGGCCACTGCAAAAAGCTAACTGCTGTTTAGCTTTGGCGTGGTTTTCCGGTTTGCCCAGGATTGTGTCTTGAGTGCTGAGGCCGCTGCCAGCAGCGTCGTTGCCGGGGTTGATGCAATAGGCTATTTGGTCCGAGCCCAAAATTAGCCGCTGTTGCCAGCGTTTGGCAACCACTTGGGCTTTTTCTAATGCCATGCGCTGAGCAAAATCTCTTGGGGGCTCTCTATCGTGGGCAATTTCGTCGATAGAAGGGCTGTCTATGTCAAAATCAGTGATAATTCTGCGCAATAGTGATTGCCGATATTTAGAACTAGAACCAAGTACAAGCCGCATAAGCGGGGATTCCTTTTCGATTGAGACAGCCAGCCACTGAGTAGGCGACTGAGTAAGCCGCTGAGAGCTGCTGCTGATGTACTGCCAGAGCGGTTGGAAATATACTGCCAGAGCGGTTGTAAATGTACTGCCGAGAGCGGTTGTAATATACTGCCGAGAGCGGTTGTAATATAGAGCACTAAGAATCGTCTAATAAATTACCGCTCTGCCGTAATTAGTACCGTAGTTAGTATAATGAGTTGCTATAGGTAGAAGATAGCCGTATTTAGAAGAGAGCCACGAGAAGAATAGGTCAAATTCAAATTGACTAAGTAGGGGTGATTCTTATAAAATCACTCGATTATGTCCAGCAAAAAGCTGCCTCGCCTCGCTGAGGTCAAAAAACTTGTAGATCGGGGCGCTTCGTTATCCGGTACCGTTGAATTTCAGCATCTGGCACGATTGACAGGTGCAGTCTCTGCTATTCGATCATTGGAGGTTATTTTGACCTTTGGTCGGAGCGAGAATCGCAAACCTTTGATTCAAGTTCAAATTGTTGGTGAGGCTGAGATGCAGTGTCAGCGATGCTTAGACTCGGTGTTTATTGACCTGAATATTAAGACTGACCTGATAGTGGTTGCACACGACGACGAGGGTCGATCATTGTCTAAAGTTTGTGAGGCAATTGTTATTGATGAGGGGCCACTTGAGCTGTATTCCATTGTAGAAGAAGAGATTTTGTTGTCTCTGCCTATTGTGGCAATGCACTCAGTTAAAGAGGTGCATCCTCTCAGCGCAAGAAATGTAGATGTAAATGATGAGTCTGATGAAGCTCGGCAGGAAATTGGGCAAGAAACTGGGCAAGAAACTGGGCAAGAAACTGGGAAGGAGTCGATAGTTAATGGCTCGTTCGATAAAATAGAACGGCGTTCCGATATTGGAGCAGAAAATCCGTTCAATGTGCTTAAATCGTTAAAGATCGGTGTCGGTCAGGAGCAAATGTAATGGCAGTTCAAAAAAGTAAAGTAACCAGATCTCGCCGAGGTCAGCGTCGATCCCATGATGCTTTGGTTAAAAGTGTTCTTTCGGTTGATGAAACTAGCGGCGAAAAACATCTTCGTCACCACGTGACAGCCGAAGGCTTTTATCGAGGCAAAAAAGTTGTTGATACAGGTTACGACGACTAGTGAAGACTGCCTGCAGCTATTCTGCTGCAGGTTTCCCCTTGCAACGTTTACAGCTTATCAATTCCCGCAACCTTCGGGAGATTAGAATGGGTGGCTCTGTAATCAGTAGTTCCTTGATATTAAAACGATTTTCTAAAGGGCTATTGGGTAGGCTACGCGATGGGCTACGTGAAACATTGTATTCCCAGCATGTTAATTTCTTGATATTCAGTACAGAGCGTCGGTGATTCATCTCTAATGAAATTGGCTATTGACGCTATGGGAGGTGACAACGGTGTGAGCGTTACTGTGCCCGCCGCCATTTCTGTTCTCAAAAATAACTCTCGAATCAAACAAATTTTATTGGTGGGTAATGAACGTCTAATCAACCCGCTTCTCGATGATGCCCGTTGCAGTGCATCTGATATCCGCTCGCGAATAAGAGTAATACCCGCAGCGGAAACCGTTGAAATGACGGACAATCCCATCGATGTGCTAAGGCAACGCAGTGATACGTCGATGTTCGCTGCGTTGAAGGCGGTAGCAGATGGGCAGGCAGATGTTTGCATTAGTGGTGGAAATACCGGTGCTTTAGTAGGGTTGGCGCGGCACCTATATGGATTTCAAACAGGTGTAAGACGAATGGCTATTTGTGCCCAGCTACCGACGTTGAAAAAGAATTCTTACTTGCTTGATGTGGGTGCCAACGTCGATTGTTCCGGAGAATTATTACATCAATTTGCACGCATGGGGTGCGCTTTATCCGAAGCGTTAGATGGCAATAAAGATTGCCGGGTTAAAGCGCTGAGTATTGGGACGGAGGCCGGAAAAGGTAATGCTGCTGTAAATAAGGCGGTAGCCTTGTGCGAAGCTGATAAAAATATTAACTACGATGGCTTGGTTGAGGGTGGGAAATTACTTGCTGGTGAAAGTGATGTTATTTTTTGTGACGGTTTTGTTGGCAATATAGCATTGAAATCTTGCGAGGGGACCGCGCAATATATTCGTCAATTGGCATCGAATATTTTTCCTCGTAGTGACACGGATGAGAATAGTGACACGGATGAGAATAGTGAAATGGATGAAAATGTTGCTCAGTTGCTGACCGAGATAGACCCTGCTCGGTATAATGGGGCATGCTTGCTAGGTCTCGGGCGGTTGGTTATAAAGAGTCATGGTGGGAGTCAACAAGCCGATTTTATGGCAGCGATTGAAAAGGGTGTTAGAGCTATTGATGGTCAGCTATTAGATAAGATGGCGGCGACTCTCAACAGGTGACTTTGAACAAACCACTGTGAATAAACAAACACTTAAACGGGATATTGTGATACCCGTTTATCGGTTGCTCAATTTGATTAAAACCGGTTTAAGAATTAATTGTTTTACGCGGTTAGTAGTATTCGTAAAATTGTCATAATTTATTCCCTTTTTAGAGATTATATCAATGAGTCATCAAAGAATTGCGTTTATATTTCCTGGTCAAGGATCTCAAAAAGTTGGAATGCTAGAGAAAGCTGCGGCAACACATGACGAAGTGTCAAAAACGTTTGAGCAGGCATCAAACGTTTTAGGTTATGACTTGTGGGCTTTGTCGCAAGAGGGACCACAAGAAAAGCTCAATCTTACAGAGATAACACAACCGTTATTGTTAACGAGCAGCGTAGCGATTTGGAGAGCGTGGCGGTCTAATGATGGGCCTACACCCGATTTTATGGCGGGGCACAGTTTAGGAGAGTTTAGTGCACTAGTTTGTAGTGAGGCCTTGGCGTTTGATTCGGCTGTGGATCTGGTACGCCAGCGCGGTGCTTTTATGCAGTCAGCGGTGCCGGTAGGAGTCGGTGCAATGGCGGCTATTATCGGTTTAGAAGATGAGGTCATTGTGCAATTGTGTGGAGAGCTCTCCGGAGAGCAAGTTGTGCAAGCGGTTAACTTCAATTCACCGGGTCAAGTAGTCATTGCTGGCCACGCTGATATTGTTGAACGAGCAATGGCGGCCTGTAAAGCAGCAGGAGCTAAAAGAGCCCTCCCTCTCCCTGTTAGCGCGCCTTTTCATACGTCGCTTATGCGGCCAGCTGGAGAGGAGTTAGCGAAGGTCATAGATGCTTTAGATTTTCAGCCTCCTGTGGTTCCTATTATCCACAATGTGAATGCGCTTCCAGAATCTGATCCGGAAAAAATCAAACAGTTGATGATTGAGCAAATCTATAGCCCCGTAAAATGGACTAGTTGCATTGAGTACTTAGTTAAAAATGGAGTTGAAGTCACGGTTGAGTGTGGGCCAGGAAAAGTATTGAGTGGTTTGACTCGACGAATACATAAGCCATTAACGGCGATTAGCCTTGATGGTGAAAATGCTATTATTGATGGCATCGAAAGCAGTAAGCAGTAAGGGAGATGCGGTAGTTGATTGATGTGAAAGTTGTTTTCTGTAGCGCCAAAAATTATTGGTTAGAGTTATTTTTAAGGGTGATTGTATGTCGTTAGAAGGTAAGGTCGCTTTGGTTACGGGGGCGAGTCGAGGTATTGGGCGTGCGATAGCCTGTACGTTGGGCGAGGCGGGTGCAACAGTTATAGGCACAGCTACAACCGAGCGTGGTGCTGAGGCTATTTCGGCATATCTAGCCGAAGCGAACCTGGCCGGCGAGGGCTTTTTATTAGATGTTACCGACAATACACAAGTAGAGTCGGTGGTTAAGCAAATAACCGTACAATTCGCCGCTCCTCAAATTGTAGTGAATAATGCCGGAATTACGCGTGACAATATAATGCTACGAATGAAAGCAGATGAGTGGGATTCAGTGATAGACACTAATCTAAACTCAGTTTACCGAGTAGTGAGAGCTTGTGTTAGAGGGATGACAAAGGCGCGTTGGGGGCGAATTATTAATATCGGTTCGGTGGTTGGGTCAATGGGTAATGCCGGGCAAGCAAACTATGCGGCGACTAAGGCCGGAGTGGAGGGGTTTGCAAGGGCAATGGCGCGCGAGCTTGGTTCGCGCTCTATTACTGTCAATACAGTCGCTCCAGGTTTTATCGATACCGATATGACACGAGATATACCCGAGGCGCAAAAGTCTGCGTTATTGGGGCAGATTCCATTAGCTCGATTGGGTCGGCCAGAAGAAATTGCCGCTATTGTTGGATTTTTAGCCAGTGATGAGGGTGCTTATATAACGGGCGAAACGATTCATGTTAACGGCGGTATGTATATGTCCTAAGGGGCGCATTTTGTGTAAATCGTTGATGGCCGTTCAATAAATGATCAATATAGACGATAAAGTAGTGATAGTTTAATTAGATCGGAAAATCAGAAAAACCGATTACATTTTTGAACAATCAAGGTACAATGCGCCGCGTTCTGGATACCTACCTGGCATTGTTTATAGTAGGAGTCTCTTCCACCATATTCTGTTTTTTATTTGAAAATGAAAAAATAGTTCGGTGTGGTGCGAGAGAATTAAGAAATTAAGATAGGTATGTCGAACTGACTAACTAAGCCGGACACACTAACCAAGGGTTGAAGTACTAAGTGATAAATCATGGTTGATACCATTCCAGCTCGCGATTTAGGAGTTACACAGAACGATGAGCAGCGTTGAAGAGCGTGTTAAAAAGATTGTTGCAGAGCAATTGGGTGTTAAAGAAGACGAGATTCAAATATCAGCGTCTTTTGTCGAAGATTTAGGTGCTGACTCGCTTGATACAGTTGAGCTGGTTATGGCGTTAGAAGAGGAGTTTGAAACAGAAATTCCCGACGAAGACGCAGAATCGATTACTACCGTGCAGCTCGCTATTAATTATATCGAGAAACACTTGGATTAAGTTCACTGAGTTCGAATTCCTAAGTTAGCTATAAAGTATTCGAACCAATTGTACCTCCAGCACTCCAGTAATTTGTTTGATTCACTCTTTTGTTAAAGTCAGTGAGTGAAAGGTTGAGCAAGTTTATCTGCATGTTATTATTGTCGCAGATAGTTGGGGTGACCCTGATCGCTTGGCCGCTGAGTTTATTGCTGAGTCAAAGAACTAAGAAACCGCTTCTGTCTGACAGAAGCGGTTTTTGTTTTTTAGAAAATCATTTTAAATAAGGGGGAGCGTTGTGCTTAAAAGAAGAGTAGTTGTTACCGGTGTTGGAATGGTGAGTCCTGTTGGTAATAATGTGGCTGATAGCTGGGCTGCCGTTATCAATGGTAAAAGTGGCATAGCGCCAGTAACAACATTTGATGTCTCTGCTTATTCAACTCGATTTAGTGGCGCCGTAAAAGATTTTGATATAACAACGGTTATTGCACCTAAAGAAGCGCGCAAAATGGATGTTTTTATCCAATATGGTATGGCCGCTGGCATAGAAGCGATAGAAGATGCCGGAATAGAAATTACCGATGAAAATCGTGGTCGAATTGGTGCAGCAATTGGGTCGGGAATTGGTGGCATCGCGTCAATCGAACACGCCCATACGGTTCTTCAAACGCGCGGGCCTCGTAAGGTCTCACCATTTTTTGTACCAAGTTCTATTGTTAATATGATCGGCGGGAATTTATCCATTAAGTACGGATTTCAAGGGCCGAATATTGCCATCGTAACAGCGTGTACCACGGGAACCCACAATATTGGTATTGCAGGCAGAATGATTCAAACCGGTGATGCTGACGTTATGCTAGTTGGTGGTGCCGAGATGGCGACGACGCCGGTTGGTTTAGGGGGGTTTGCTGCAGCGCGAGCACTTTCTTCTCGCAATGATGATCCCGAAGCAGCTAGTCGGCCCTGGGATAAAGATCGTGATGGTTTTGTTCTCAGTGATGGTGCTGGAGTGTTAGTGCTCGAAGAGTACGAAATCGCGAAATCGCGGGGAGCCAAGATTTATGCAGAGTTAAGCGGTTTTGGTATGAGCGGCGATGCTTATCATATGACATCGCCACCTGCTGACGGTAGTGGCGCGGCAACCTCTATGCGTAATGCTATCAATGATGCAGGTTTATCACTGGAGTCGATTGATTACATCAATGCACATGGTACATCGACACCTGCCGGTGATTTAGCTGAAGCAGCTGCCGTTAAATCTGTGCTAGGAAATGTAGCTGACTCGGTGGCTGTAAGTTCAACCAAGTCGATGACAGGCCATCTATTGGGTGCCGCTGGCGCGATAGAGGCGATTTTTTCAGTGTTAGCTATCCGGGATGGAGTGATACCTCCCACCATAAACCTTGATAATCCCGATGAGGGATGTGATTTAAACTTTGTGCCTCATACAGCACAAGAAACCGCCATAAAAGTCGCGATGTCCAATTCTTTCGGCTTTGGTGGAACTAATGGTACCGTTATTTTTCAGGCAGTTTAATTGTTAAAGCTGCTAAGTGAAGTTATGAGCAGAGTTATGTGGTTTAACGGGGATGAAATTCCCTCTCAAAGCAATAATACGTCACCGTCAAGCGAGTTTTTGTTAGATCGCACAAATACATTTGGTGATGGTGTTTTTGAGACAATGTTGCTGACTTCAAGTGGTATTCATCTACTTGATTTACATCTTGAAAGGCTTTGTCGCGGGTTGAACCGCCTTGGTATTGATTGCGCCGTAGATATTATCCGCAACGATATCGATAGGGCATTAATAAACAATGGCAAGCTGAGTTATCCTATCGTCTTAAAGTTGGTTGTTAGTCGAGGGTCCTCGATGATGGGGTATTCAAGTCCAAGTACTCACGCAAATCGACTGCTACTATTGCAACCGATAGATTATAAATACAATAAAACGTGCGAATTAATGACTTGTGATCTGCGCTTGGCAAAACAGTCCTTGTTGGCAGGAATAAAACATTGCAATCGTTTAGAACAAGTCTTACTTCGGCGCGAAGTGGATGCGGCGGGTATGGACGATGGTATTGTGATGGATCAACTCGGCAACGTTATTGAATCGAGTTGCGCGAATGTATTCATTTTAGAACAGGGACGACTGATTACACCACCCATAACGGACTGTGGTGTTGCTGGTGTTATGCGGGCTTATATTATATCTCGATTAGCTCCATTGGTCGGTCTTTGTGTCAGTGAAGAAGCTATATCATTGGAACGCTTGTATCTGAGTGATGGGCTTTTTTTAACAAATTCTATTCAGGGAGTAAATATTGCTACAAGTTGTACTCAGTTGGACCACAGTCGGTTGAAGGGTACACGATTAAATAGTTCGCCGGTAAAGTGGAAGCCCGCTGAAGCGTTGCTTCACCTGCAAGAAGAAGTTAGTAAAGATATGTTGGATCGTTGATGCTCATGAATTTATCGTCAGAGTGTATAGTGAAATGAAGCACGTTCCTCTTTTGGCAGGCCTGTTTTGTGTGATTTTTGGTTTTACCCTGTTGGCCGGAAAGGCTTTGCACTATTATTGGAATGACCCACTAAATAGTATGACGGAGTCCCGCTTTTACTCGGTTCAATCAGGAACCAATCTGTCCACTGTTGTGAATGATCTAACTGAAGAAAAAATTTGGGCTGGTCCGTATCTGGTGCGAATTAGTCTTAAAATATTTGAGCCAGAGTTTGTCTTAAAATCGGGGGAATATCTGTTACCGGCAAAGTCGTCGCCCGCAAAGATATTTTCTATTTTGGGGTCGGGCGTTTCTTTTCAATATAAAATGACGCTCATTGAGGGTGATTCAGCCAGCCAGATGCTGGTGCGCTTTTCTCGAGATTTTATTAGCGACAATTCTTCAGATACTGATACGGCTAATAATCTGCCAAGCTCGAGCGATAGTTCTACAGTGACGGACAGCGCATTCTTATCTGATCTGTTGTCTGATGCTGCTAAGGATCATATGCAGGGCATGGTAAACCCTGAAGGGTGGTTTTTCCCCGATACTTATTATTACAGCAAGGGCAGTAGCGTCGAAGACTTATTGTTCAGAGCGCAAGCTAGAATGTTAGAAATATTAAATGCAGAATGGGACCGCCGGGAACAGAATTTGCCTTATCGATCGGCTTATCAGGCGTTGATTATGGCGTCACTTATAGAAAAGGAAACGGCTGTGGCCTACGAAAGGGCACAGATTGCCGGTGTTTTTGTTCGTCGATTGCAAAAAGGTATGCGGTTACAAACAGATCCGAGTGTAATTTATGGCCTCGGGAAAAAATACTCTGGCAATTTGCGCCGTTCTGACCTTAGGTCAGACACCCCATACAATACTTACACCCGCAAGGGGCTGCCACCAACACCGATTGCAATGCCAGGGCGCGAGGCCATTAACGCGGCGTTACATCCGGCTCAAGGCGATGCACTGTATTTTGTTGCTAAGGGGGACGGTAGCCATTATTTTTCTGCCACTTTATCAGAGCATCAAGAAGCAGTACGGAAGTATCAAGTTCTGCAGCGAAGAGCGGATTACCGATCGTCACCGATCCCTCAGCAGAAACAGCATAAATCTTCATCTCAAGGGTAGTATTTGCTCGGGGTGGACAGACAAACATCAAGTTTAAGTGAGTTCACAAAAACCGGTTGAAAGGCAAAATAGAGTTGTGCAGGCAAGAACATGAATCAAAACCTAAGAAAATTTATTACTTTGGAAGGTATGGAAGGGGCGGGCAAGTCGACCAACCTTTTGTACATTTGTGAGTTTTTTGATCAGCGTAAGATTAAATACACAGTCACTCGTGAGCCTGGTGGAACCGAGGTTGCAGAGCTAATACGTGAGTTGTTATTAACCACTCACAGCGAGCCGATCGTTCCTATGAGTGAGCTACTGTTGATTTTTGCCTCGCGAGCACAGCATATAGAGCAAGTTATTAAGCCTGCACTAGAGCGGGGTGAATGGGTGATAAGCGACCGTTTTACCGATGCGACCTATGCATATCAAGGCGAGGGACGTCAGTTAGGTGGCGACAAGGTTGAGTTGTTAGAAGATCTGGTTCAGCAAGGGTTAAGGCCAGATATGACGATTATCCTCGATGTTCCCGTGGAGTTAAGCGCCAAAAGGGTTCGATCTCGTGGAGATCTAGATCGATTTGAACAGGAGTCTGAAGATTTTTTTGGCCGGGTAAGAAATGCTTATCATCAGCGGGCGGCGCGTGACCCACAGCGTTATCGTGTAATTGATGCATCTCGAGCACTGCCAGATGTTCAAATATCGTTACAGCAGGTGCTAGAGCAGCTTGTCGGTAGAGGCCAATAAGTATCTGATTGATGAGGTATGGGTGAGCTTGGTGCAATGAAGAATATAAAATCCGATCAAATAATCAATGTGCCCTGCCCTCAGTGGGCTGTTAGGCCATGGCAGCAAGAAGATTTTCTTAGGCTGTCCACCGCTTATAAATCTCAGAGGCTCCCCCATGCTTTAATGTTAGTTGGTCCGGAGTTTGTGGGAAAAACTCATTTTTCATATCAACTTGCTCGCTATTTACTGTGTCAAAACTCTACTGATAAAGCCGTTTGTAATAAGTGCCAAGCTTGCTTGTTAGCTAGTGCTGGGACGCACCCCGATTGGATAAATGTGCAACCTGAAGATAAAAGGAAAGCATTGAAAGTAGATACGATTCGCGAAGCCCAAGAAAAGCTTCAGCAAACGGCTCAACAGGGTGGGAATAAGATTTGTACGATTGCACCAGCCGAAGCCATGACAGACAGTGCAGCCAATGCACTGTTAAAAATATTGGAAGAGCCACCCGATAATACTTACTTTATATTGGTGACTCATCAGTCGCAGCGAATGTTGCCGACGATTAAATCCAGGTGCCAGCAGCTACGTTTGGGCGTGCCGTCTAAGCAGAGCCTTGTTAGTTGGCTGACAACTGAGCATGAGGGAAAGGATGTGATTGAAGCTGTGCGCATGAGTCGAGGCTTTCCCGAGCGCGCAAATGATATTCTCGGTAGCGGTATCAATGCTCAAAATTCTTCAGAGCAGCTAATCGATTTTTTTAATGGAAAAGTTTCGGCTGCTCATTTAGCCGGCGGAGTGGAGAAGTCCTCTCACACTGAATTTGTCGACGTCTTTTTAAATTTGATTACAGAACGTACAAAAAGTAGTCAGACCTGTGAACGGAAGAGCGAACGACAAGAGGGTTTAGATTCTCTACCGCCCTCAGGGCTGCACCAATTGTATTTAAAGGTTGCTATGGCTAAGCTGGTGTTGGAGAGAAATGCCAATCCGCGGTTGCTAGTTGAAGCCCTGTTAGTTGAATGTTTTGAAATTTACACATGTTTTGATAGCGAAATTCAAGACTAGCGACTAAGCTAATAAATGGGTTAAGTCGGTGCCTCTGCGCCGCTGTATCGATTATTAGTATCGATTGCTGTTCGTCAGATACAGATTAAAATAAACAGGAATTTGGCATGGCCGAAGCACTGCAAAGCGGAGCTAAAAGTGGTATTTTATCTTTAACGATTAAGGATAAGGCTGTCTTGTACGCAGCTTTTATGCCCTTTTTAGAAAATGTTGGTTTGTTTATTCCCACCAATAAACAGTATGTCATTGGCGACGAAGTTTTTATGCTGCTCAGTTTGATGGACGAGCCGGAAAAAGTACCTGTTGCCGGTAAAGTTGTTTGGATTACTCCTAAACATGCTCAGGGCAATAGGGCTGCAGGTATTGGTGTCCAGTTCAGCTCACAAGATGATACTGCTGCTAAAAAGATCGAAACCTATCTTGCAG
>JAJRPK010000426.1 GCA_024280785.1 Gammaproteobacteria bacterium | reverse complement strand
CCTCGAGCGACCTATAGTTTTTGCTACGGATCTAGTTAGCTTTGGCTATTTGCTCTGCAAGTAAAGACCGATATATTTAGCGTCAACGATTTGTGCTACCAACGCTGATAGCACCTGCTAGCCGAGCGAGGAAAGTCATGATTTCAAGTAAAGAAAAAGACGCACGCACATTTATTGATGACCCGTTGGAATATTTCAACAAATCGATCACGCAGATGCATTCTATATCCAACAGTGATTTAGAGAAATTACATACGGCGGGTTTAGCGCTTCGCTTTAAAGAACAGTACCCGACGATTAAAGTGCTGCGTAACCTCGCCGATCGACTCAACATCTCTTCCCTAAGCGAAATTAACGATGTTGTACCGCTATTGTTTCCCCATACTATTTTTAAGAGTTATCCATCATCGCTACTCGATAAAAAACGTTTCGATAAAATGACTCAGTGGCTGGATACTTTAACCAGTTACGATTTAAGTAACGTGGATGTAGCGGGATGCGATGGCATTGATGAGTGGATAGACCGATTAGATGAGCAAACGCCGTTAGAGTTAATTACTTCTTCTGGCACTACCGGCACCATTTCATTAATGCCAAAAAGTAAACGTTGTGCGGCTTACAGCATGAAAGTTGTGCGCTATTTTACTTTTCAAACCTTTGGCAAAGAGCCGACGGAAGAAGACTTAAACCCGCAAGTAGATGTGATTTGGCCGAATCATGCCGGTGGTAAGTTAGGGCATTTACGGATGGCGGACATGGTAAAGCGGGAATTTACCGGCGGTGATGAAAGCCGGTTTCATGCACTGTATCCCGATGCGATTAGTAGTGATGTTATGTTTCTCGCGAGTAAAATGCGAGTGGCAGCGTCACGTGGTGAATTAGATAGCTTAGAGATAGACCCTAAACTGCTAGAGAAAAAAGACGAGTATGTGGCCATGCAAGAGCGTAGGCCACAAGATCTGACCAATTTCTTTGACCGATTGACAAAAGAACTTGCAGGCAAGCGTGTATTTGTTTCCGGTGCATATCCTATTCTTTACGAGATCTCCGCGGCCGGGCTAGAGCAAGGCGTTAGCGGTGTCTTTGCGCCAAATTCTGTTGTACGTACCGGGGGCGGTAACAAGGGCGTCACCTTACCTGAAAATTTTATGGAAGTAATCCGTGAATTTCTGGGCATTGATACGATTCAAGAAATTTATGGTATGTCCGAAATCAATGCGATGCATTGGGCTTGTGAGCATGGACGTTATCATGTTCAACCTTGGGTAATCCCGTTTGTACTCGACCCTGACACTAGTGAGCCGCTACCACGTAAAGGCGTTCAAACAGGTCGCGCTGCTTTTTATGATTTAAGTAATGAAAGTCATTGGGGCGGAGTGATCTCTGGTGATGAAATTACACTTGATTGGGAAGGGCAATGCCCTTGTGGAAGAAGCAGTGTTCATATCGATCATAGCATTATGCGCTACAGCGAAAAGGAAGGCATTGATGATGATCGTATTAGCTGTTCGGCCACACAACAGGTACACGATGATGCTATCAACTTTATGAAGGAGTTATAGTAATGAGCGACTTTCAAATTCCTTTATATATTCGCGGGCAGTTAATTGAAGATAACTGGGTCGAATTTGGTGGTCGCCAAGGTAGCTGCAGTTTTCGCGCACCGGATATTCATCAATACATCGACCAATTACCTTTAGCTACGCCAGCGGCGCTAGCCGACTTGTACGATATTTCGTTTGAAGAAATTCTGGATGTGCTTGAAGAGCTGGGCAAGCATTTGGATTTTGAGAAAAACCCTTATGTTAGAGAGGCGTACGAGGCAAGCTTATCGGCTGCTAACTACCCGCCCTCGATGTTGAAAAATAGTTATCTGATGCTGCCAAATGTGTTTAATCGCGAACGCATTTGCGAAATTGCAGAAGAGCGCATAGGGATTAAGTACCTTGAAGGCTGGGTTAAAAAGACATTACTTGATGGCAGGGAATTAAATATTCGTGCATTTGGCGCGCGAGCATTGCATATACCTGCAGGAAATGGCGGTGTTGTGTCGGCAATTACATTAATACGCAGTGCGATTACACGTAGTGATTCGATTATTAAAATCCCTTCTAACGATCCACTTACAGCGATTGCATGGGTGCGAACCTTGGCAGATATTGCGCCGAACCATCCTTTAACAAAACACTTTACCGTAGGCTATTGGAAAGGTGGTGATGAGGTTCTGGAGAAAAAACTTTATCGGCCCGAGAATATCGAAAAAATTATAGCTTGGGGCGGCTTTGCCTCGGTTAAACACGTCACGAAATATATTCAACCGGGCTTGGAATTGATCAGCCTGGATCCAAAAAACAGCACGACGATTATTGGGCCAGAGGCATTCGAGAACGACGAAATATTAACAGAGGTGGCACTTCGGGCAGCTTGCGATATCGGCGTTGCTAACCAAGAAGCCTGTGCTAGTGCCCGTGTGATTTATGTGTTGTGTGGCACCGACGAAAGTGGGCTCAAAAAAGCTAATCGTCTGGGTGAATTAATCTACCAACAATTGATGGGATTGCCAGAGCATGTCAGTACCAAGCCGAAAACCTTCAATCGGGAGCTTCGAGATAACTTACAAGCAACACGCATGAACGATATGTTTTTTCGCGTTATTGGTGGTGAAGACGATGAGGGTGCGGTTATTATTTCTCAGCTCGATGAGCCGGTTGACTTCTCGCCCATGCTGTCAGGTCGCGTAGCGAACTTAGTGCCAGTCGATGACATTGAAAAAGTTACCTGTGCCGTTACGGCATATACCCAGACGGTGGGGATTTATCCGGATAGTTTAAAACATCAATTGCGCGATAAACTACCGTTGTTTGGGGCGCAGAGATTGATATCGTTAGGCTATGCTTGCCACACTACTAGCGCTAAGCCGCAAGACGCGATTGAACCTCTTAGGCGTATGTGTAAATGGATTACCGATGAAACTTGTAGTGTTGATACAGTGGCGCCTATTTGGAAAAGTTAGATGATGTTATTCATGATCTAATTTAGGTTTTTTTCAACGATGTCAGTGGGGTGAGATGTTGAGTCATAAAGTTGCAATTGTCACGGGAGGCGGTGATGCTGATGCAGTGGCTTCGCTAGTGTCTAATGATGGGCGCTGGATAACCGGTCAGAACATTTCAGTCAGTGGTGGCAGTACAATAATATGATAAGAAGCGTAGTGCTGGGGCATGGTTTCTGGAGCATAGTGTCAGAGTAGTGTCGGGACACTAGCAGAAAAAATAGAGCCAAATTAATTTATTGTAAGAAGCCCTTGATAGCGCCCTCTTTACTAAGAATATCAGCGATAGATTGACGTTACTTCTAGACAGAATAGTAGAGGGTTACGTACTATTCACCCCTACGTTTTTTTGAGGGTAGTGCTTATGGCTGTCGTTGGTCTCGTCGATAAATATTCCAGATCTTACATTGCTAGCGCCATAAGCAAAGGTTTCGATTTGGACACCGTGTGCGATGCAGCGAGTGTCGACAAGACAATTTATAATTCTAAAGATCGCTGTTACGGACCAGAAGACCTGTCAAGAATTTCGCGATACGTTAAACGGTTAATGGACGACGAGTTTTGCGGTTTAACGAGGCGGCGATGTAAAAGCGGCACTCTAGCGATGGCCATCGAACTGATATTATCTAGTAAAACACTTGAAGAAGCGTTAGATAAAGCGTTTCGATTTTATGCGTTAGTGACTAACGATGTCCACTTTGACTTGATCATCGAAACCGATTTTGTTGATATATGCGTTCACATTATGGAACCCGAATTGGATGCTGGGAATCACTTGACAGAATGGCTTATTATCTTGTGGCGTGATTTATCAGGTTGGTTGGTTGGCGAGCAAATTCCTGTTGTTAAAACACGCTTTGCGCACCAAAGGGCGGGTGCCTATGAAGAATACAGTCAAGTATTTTTAAGCGAATGTGTCTTTATGCAAGCGGAAAACAGCATTACGTTTCACCGAAAATATTTAAGAAAAGAAATTGTTCGGGACATGCAGGATTTTAAGACATTCTTTGCTACATCAGCCATTAGTCTAGTCGGTTTTAGTGGTATAGGTGCCTCGCTAAAAAGTAAAGTGCGTTCGTTATTAAAAGACCACTTGTTTGATGCGATGAGCTTTTATTCTATGGAATCGATTGCCGGTAAGTTTAACTTGTCGGTACAATCGTTGCGACGTCAGTTAGAACAAGAAGGCACAAGTTTTCGGGCCATTAAAGAAGACGTGCGCCGGGAAGCGGCAATGGCTTGGCTTAGTTATGAAAGTGTTCCTGTCCAAGAAGTATCTTATCTGTGCGGCTTCGCTGAACCCAATGGGCTTGCTCGGGCAATGAAAGCTTGGGCAGGAATGAGCCCCACGGCATATCGTGAAAAAATGGTCGGTGGCTTTGTGTTGAACCCGAAACCGAGGAACTGAGTGGTAAAAACATTTTCGCTCAGGAGTTTTGTAAGGAACATCAGCTCGTACCCGGCTGGCCAAAAAAATGAGTTTCACCATTGGGTACAACGAAGTTTGCACCGCTATGATCGATGTTCGCAATGAAGCGGGTTAGCTGCTGTAGTTGCTGGAGCGTGTTTCCTTGGCGATAGTGGCAGGGTTTTCTCTATTAAAAACAAGGTTTGAGTGTAACGAGGTTAGTCTGTTAATTTAGACAAAGTGAATATTATGAATACAATCGATTTTTCCGGTAAAACTGTTTTAATTACAGCGGCAGGCAGCGGCATAGGCCGTGCTAGCGCAGAGCTTTTTGCGAGCCATGGCGCATCGGTAATAGTTAATGATATTAATTCGGATGCGGCAGAGGCTACGGTCAAAAGCATAAAAGAAAATAATGGAGAAGCGACTGCCTTCGTTACGGATGTTAGCAAGCCAGAAAATGTTGATGCGATGATTGCCTTCGCTTGCGATACTTACGGCAGGCTGGATGTCATGTTTAATAATGCGGGCGGTTCATTTCCAACTCCCATGCTGGATATTGATCTTGATGAATACCGGCGCCTCATGGCTTTGAATATAGATGCAGCATACTTCGCCACCATGGCTGCACTGAGAGTTATGTTGCCGCAGGGCGGTGGCTGCATTTTGTCGACAAGCTCCGGAGCCGGGATAAGTGCTGTGCCCGGTTTGGGTGTGTACGGAGTTGCCAAGGCTGGGGTTATTGCTCTAATGCGTAGCGTTGCTTTGGAATATGGGCGGCATGGTATACGTGCCAATACTATTTCGCCTGGTGCGATGGAAACACCAGGGCTGGTTAGTTGGTTAAAAACTTTGCCTGGTGGTGTTAAAGACTATAACGATGCCCAGCCCCAAGGGCGGCTGGGGCGTCCTGAAGAAATCGCCGATGCGGCGATATTTCTAGCATCCGATAACGCTAGTTTTGTAAACGGGGCGGTGCTACCGGTTGATGGTGCGGTACATTCTACGTTGTGGCAACCATTATAGATTGTGGCAGCCATTATAAAGAATAAATTGTATCGGTCATCTAGATAAGAAATGGTATTGGTTATTAATAATAAATATGGAGATAAAATGAAAAATCTATTGTTGTTTTTTGTGGTTGTCATGGCAATCAATATTTCCCCTGCGGGTTATGCCGAAGAAGTGGACAAAGATCAGTTTGACCAATGGATGAAGAGCTTATCAAATTGGGGTAGGTGGGGTAAGGAGGACGAGCTGGGCGCATTAAACTTGATTACACCGGCTAAAAAAGTTGCGGCTACCAAATTGGTAACGGCAGGTACAACGGTTTCTATGGCGAGGGAAATTTCGTCTGATACTTTAGCCGATAGTGCGTTGGCGAATCGTGCGCCAGTAATTATGGGTTCAGCAGTTAATATCTATGAGGTTGATATCGACCATGGTTATTTTTGGGAAAGATACGAGGTTGAATATCATGGTTCTGAAATTTCTCATCTGGATGCACTTTGTCACATGGCGTATCAGGGTAAAGTTTATAATGGCGCTGATTTTGTCGATGTGGCATCAATAAAGACCGGCTGTCGTTCGCTAGGAATTATTTCTGTTAAGGGCGGTATATTGACACGCGGTATTTTGATTGATTTGCCAGGCGTAGAAGTGAAACCAAAAGATATATTGGATTGGGAAGAAAAAACCGGTATTCGCATAAGTAGCGGTGATGCCATTTTTTTGCGTACTGGTCGTGACATAAATAAAAAAGGTGGCTACCATCCGTTGCTAATTCCATTTATAAAAGAGCGCGACATTGCCATACTGGGTTCGGATACATATCAGGATATTGGGCCTATACAGGGTGTTGGCCTTCCTATCCATATTTTTACCCTTGTAGGCTTGGGTGTGCATCTACTGGATAACCTTGCATTGGAGGAGTTGGCTGAAACGGCAAACAAACTCGGTCGTTGGGAGTTTATGTTTGTCGCTGCTCCTCATGCTATGCAAAATGGTTCTGGTGCAGCCATTAATCCAATGGCAGCATTCTGAATCTTAGATAGTTATTTTGCTTACCGCCGAGCTGCAGCGTTTACGCACTAATCTGGGTAATGCTTTCAAAGCGATGCCCGTGCGTGTTATGCGGCGGAACATTTACGGTATTTAGAGCCGCTATTTACGGTCGAAAAAGTACTTCGTTGTCGGGCGATTCCGACAACTCATCTTATATCAAAAAAATAACGTTAGTTCTGAAGACTCAACCTGTATCGATAGAGGCTAACTATTCATATGTTCAATAAGCGCTGCAAGACGTGTTCATCAAGCGCTGGACCATCATCGGATACTAACGAATGTTACCTCGCCATCAAGCGGACTTTTCAGCCGCTACATCTTCTTCTTTACCTTCTTCAGTTTCACTGCTCGCGACTTTCTCTTCAAGCTCTTTCACTTTTTTCTTTAGTTCTTCGTTCTCTTTTTTGAACTTGTTGAAAGATTTTTGCAGCAATTCATTGGCAGTCGTTTTATCGGCCAATTTTTTCTTTGCAGTATCTTGATTTTTCTTTAGCTTTTGCGGGTCTAGCTTCTTTAATACTTTTAACTCGTCGCGTTCTACAGAGAGATCTTTCTGCAGTGATCTGATGCGTTTTTTCTGTGTGTCGACTTCGTCTTGCAGCTTAGCGGAACGAGCGTTGAGTTCGCGATTAAGTTGCTCGATCCGTTTGGTGTCTGATGATGCCGCTGCGTAGCTCTTAATTTGTTCAAGCTGTTTAGCAATAGTTGCTTTATGCTCGCTAATAGTGACCTTGAGCGCATCTTGTTTTTCGATAGCCCGAGTGATTTGAGTGGACTTTGAGTTTAATTCTGCTTGGTATTGAGTCTTTAAGTCGGTTTCCATTTCAATCAATCGTTCTAAGTTCTTTGCTAGCATAGAGTGCTTTCCTGAGGATTATAGTAAGAGTAATAAAGGGTGATTTGCTTTCATTAAAAGAATGGCGAGCCTTGAAGGAGTTTGAACCTTCGACTTGTCGATTTATAGGTAAATTGCCTGAGAAGTTTGCAGAGGGTGTATTGAACGGAATTGTATATCATTCCGCTTAAGGTTCAAAGGCCAAATATTGCACAGAAGTTGATGGGGGTTGGCCAACGCCAGAAACGACGGTTCTGGTACGGATGTAATTTGTAATTGCGAATAATTTATCGCGTAGCCATCAGCTAGAGTGTCGGTGTAAATTAATGAGATTTGGTCGTTGCCCTGCAGAAGGTTTACCGAGATATCAAAATAGCTGGTGAAAAGCGATAAAAAAGCGATAAGGACACTCAATTTCAGTTTTCCAAGCTGTAAGAGGTTGATTTTAATCAAGTTAAAAGCAAGTGTCCTTGACGAAGTGCTTGACGAAGTGTTTCCTTTACGAAGTGTTAGGATACTCACCGCTTTACGGTATAGCATGACTTCAATAGCTAAAATTAGTGACAAAGCATAGAGCAGCGTCCTGATCGTTGTTATAAGCACTTATTTCACCGGAGAAATTTATGAAAGTTTTACGCACCCCTGATGCGCGGTTCACCAACTTACCCGGATATGATTTCACTCCCCATTATATTGAAGTTGCTATTGGTGAGGATGAAGGCACTTTACGTATGCACTATATTGATGAAGGTCCGCGTGATGGTCAGCCAGTACTAATGATGCATGGAGAACCTTCGTGGTGTTATTTATATCGCAAAATGATCCCTATTATCGCGGCTGCAGGATACCGTGCGATTGCTGTAGACCTCGTTGGATTTGGGCGATCTGATAAGCCAGCACTTCAAGAGGATTATACTTACGCTCGGCATGTATCGTGGGTAAGTGCCTTTTTAACCGGGCTAAACCTCACTGGCGTCACCTTGGTTGCTCAAGATTGGGGGGGCTTAATCGGGCTGCGGGTAGTTGCCGAACAAGTCGACCGCTTTAGCCGGGTTGTCGTTGCGAATACCGCATTGCCTGAAGGTGGGCAAGAGCCGCCACAAGAATTTAAAGATTGGTTAGAGTTTTCTCAAAATGCACCAGAGCTACCGGTGGGTGATATTGTTATGGGAGCTACCGTCAGCGAAATTTCTAAGGAAAATAAAGCGTTGATTAAAGCGGCCTATGATGCACCCTATCCCGATGAAAGTTATAAAGCCGGTGCACGCAAGTTTCCAGCATTGGTGCCTTTTGCTGCCGGTGATCCGGGCGGAGTAGATAATGGCAAGGCGTGGAAAGTATTGGAAAACTTTAAAAAGCCTTTTCTTACAGCGTTTAGCGACTCAGACCCCATGACTATCGACAGCGAAGCCGTTTTTCAACGGCGCATCCCGGGTGCTAAAGGTCAGGCTCACACTACGATTAAAAATGCAGGGCATTTTTTGCAAGAAGAACAAGGTGAGGCTTTAGCGAAAGTCGTTATACAGTTTATCACTAACAACCCTGTTTAAAACGGTTATAAATATGAGTAGTCAATCTGCAATAGATTCACAGTCTGAACCCTTTGCGCGACTTAATACGCCTGTTCAACAAGCAGAACGTGTAGTGACGCTAGATGTTATTCGTGGCTTTGCGATTTTGGGTATTTTAGTGCTGAATATTCAAACGTTCGCAATGCCAAGTGCCGCTTATACCAATCCGTTAATCTTTGGTGATCTTAGCGGCGCAAATTACTGGGTTTGGTATATAAGCATGGCATTGTTTGAAATGAAGTTTAATACTATTTTTGCAACCCTATATGGGGCAGGTATTTATTTACTAACGCAGCGAAGTAGTAATAGCGTGGAGACTCGTTCACGATTTTATCGTCGGTCATTCTGGCTGTTTGTTGTTGGTATGATTCACGCTTACTTGCTTTGGTATGGTGACATTTTGGTTAATTACGCCATTACAGGGATGTTAGTTTTTTATTTTCGTAATTGGCAAACTAAAACATTGATGATTGCCGGTTTGCTGTTAATTCTTTTCGGTATGATTGTTACGTTATCTATGGGTTTATCGTTTCCTTATTGGGATGAGGCTGAAAAGTTGGACATGGCACTTTATTGGTCGCCTTCTGTGGCTGAAATGGCGAAAGAAATACAAGCTTATCAAGGAACATGGTTTGAACAATTAGGGCAGCGTGTCCCCAGTACAATCATGATGCAAACGCAGGCTTATCTTGCGCTTATGCTATGGCGCACTGCTGGATTAATGATGATTGGCATGGCGTTAGTTAAAAGTGGGTTTTTAAAAGGGCAATATAGCACGCGTACATATTTGCTTTGTTTGTTACCTGGATTCTTTGTAGGACTTCCGTTGATTATCTACGGTTTGGAAAGCAACCTTGCGGTGAAATTTTCATTCGAATATTCGATGTTCTTTGGCATGATGCCTAATTTGATCGGAAGCCTTTTGCTGTCGCTAAGTTATGTTTCGATACTTGTTTTATTGTGTAACGGTAATCGACTTATTTTAATTACGAGAGCTTTTGGCAGGGTTGGCCAAATGGCTTTAAGCAATTACTTATTGCAGACGATAATTTGCACCACGTTGTTTTATGGTTTTGGTTTAAGTTGGTTTGGAGAAGTCGATCGCTTAGGGCAGGCGCTAGTTGTGGTTTCTGTGTGGGTATTTTTAGCCGTGTTTTCAAAATTTTGGATGACAAGTTTTCGATTAGGCCCCTTTGAATGGCTATGGCGTTCATTAACCTATCGACAGTGGCAGTCAATGTCTCGGTTAGATACTTGAGTCGTATAGTCTGAATAAAGTAGCTGAATACGAAGATATACCTAAACGCTTTCTAAGTCAGTTAGTAGTTTCAATACATCGACCGAGGCTCGTTCAACAGCTTCGATTTCTTTTAGTGCAGCTGAGGTATTGCCTTGATTATAAAGATCCACTGCTCTTTTTCCATGGAAATGAACATCTTCATGGGGGGCGGCCAACGCCTTAAACGAAGAGTGGCTGAGATAAGCTGATTCGGTGGCGCGGTCATACCATTTCCCCAACCGGCAAGAATGATGGTCGGCGAGTTCGTTAGATTTTAGACCTTCCTTCCCAACGATCATGTTGGCGAGCCGCTTCTTCCAAATTACGTGATCTGATTGGGCGAGCTTTATAATTTTACAAGGAATGTTTAGTTCAGCAATAACCGCTATTTGTGTATTGATAAGGGCTTCAATACGGCTTAGCGCATTAACGATATTATCGACCACGTTAACACTATTAGCTGTGCTAGCGGCAATTTGTGAAATCCCTATAGCGACATCATGAGTGGCTATTGACTGTTCTTCTAAGACGCTCGCAATTTGGGACGCATTGCCTGAAACTGTGTCATTATGCTCACGAATGCTACTCATGCGCTGATCGAGCGTCTCAATGGCTTTACTGCCAACTTCTGCAGCGGAAGAACTTTTTTGCATAGATTCTACTATTCCCGTAATGCCTGCTTCCAGTCGGCCCATGACATTCGATATCTGCTTGGTGGCTTCTTCTGATCTCTTTGCCAGGTTTCCAACCTCGTTAGCAACCACGGCAAAACCTTGGCCCGCCTCGCCAGCGCGAGCCGTTTCTATTGACGCATTAAGAGACAGCAGCTTAGACTGAAACGCGATAGCCTTGATGACTCCAGATATATCGAGGGCTTCATGAGCAAAGGCGGACAGTTCCTCGATCTTTTCCATGCTCGTGTCAAGAGAGCCAACGAGCAAACCGTACTCTTTTATTGTTGTTTTTAGGGCGGCATCACCGTTTAGTGCTGCTTGCTGCGCGTCCTTTGCATTACGGGTAATTGTGCCTCCGTATGTTTTGATATTTTCTACAGATGCTTGCATTTCTTCGGCAGCAGCAGCAATAGCTTGTGCTTTAGAATCCACATCGCGCTGATTGTATAAAAGTTGTGCTGACAGTACCGCAGAATTGCTCGCTTCTATAGATAGTTTTACTGTGTTATCCATTTCATGCTGAGCTCGCGAATTTAGTAAAGCTGTAAGTTTTTGTACTTTATCCAGAATTGGGTCGCGACCGTCACACTGGTTTAGGTAATCACCTTTGAGAAGGGCGTCGAGTGCTGAAAGCACTTCTTGCTGGTTGATTCCGTTTGCCTCGATATTTGCCGGGTAGGTAGATTCTGTTTCATGAGCTATACCAGCATTTTTCATCTTGAGTGACCGCCGTTAGAATATAGTTTTTTCTCGTTAAGAAGCATAACATAGGCTTGGTTGAAGAAGCATACGTTATATGGACGCTCCCCCGGATGTCAAACGACACCACACGCTGGCACCATATATGTCCTCGGCGGATTCTTCGCTTCCGTTATTTTATGGATGGTATTGAGTCTGTAGTCCTTGGAGAAAGTTACGCAACACTTGATCTTTACATTCTCGATAATGTTTATGGTCGGGTTTTCTAAAGAACGCACTTAGCTCATGCTTACTTAAGCGCAGGCCTGTTAGCGCAATAAGCTTAAGCATATCTTCACTTTTAAGATTAAAAGCGATTTTAATCTTTCTTAAAATGTTGTTATTGGTCAGTGCTTTTTCAGGCTTAGGTTGCTCACCTTCTTTTCTTCCACGCTTATCGTTAATCAACCCATTAAGAAAAATCGCTAGCTGTTTGTCGTTGCACTTCTTAAACGCAGGGTCATCATCTCGCTTGAGCCAAGCGCTGACCTGCTCCCGGGTTACCTCAAGATCTGCTTGTCCAAATATGGATATCATTTTCGAATCGCTAAGATCCAGGACAAAACGAAGACGACGTAATACATCGTTATTAACCATACATATACTCCTACATGATTAGAATGTTAAGTTGGCGGCCGACTCAGCCATTGAGCTGAGGCAGGTTCATTCTGCTCCCTTATTTTTTGAGGAAACAATCAATGAAAATGATTCCAAAAGCACCAGAGGACATTAATGAAAGCGGGTTGAGTTGTATTCTATCCTCTAAATTCCCTGGCGTCAGTGTCTCTGATTGCGAGATTACCCATCTCAGCGGTGGCACCAATCATCACGTGCATATTGGGGCATTATTTCTATCGGTACCCCGATGCGCGACCTCAGCTATTTTTTGATTATGTCGATGTCGACTGAAGATCGGCGCAAGCGTCAGCGAGATTTAATCAAGCATTATCTCGACGTAAGAAATTCAGGAGAGGGCATCAACATCACTTTTGACGAAGCCTGGCGCACTCATCAACTCCATGCCGCTTATGGAGTTCCTGCCAGTTGTCATGTGGTCACCTTTCCGGAGGGAGCAAGTGAAAGGCGAAAAGTTTTTGCCGATGCATTCCTCTCACGAGTGCAAGCTGCGCTGGAGGATCTGGATGTGGTCAAGGTGGTAAAGGGTGCTCTTGAATAAAGGCTTAACTATGCGGGCTTACCAAAAAATGCAAAAAATGGGGTCGTAAGGAAAAGATAATTGGGGTCAGTAGGGAATGGCACTTACTTAAGTGAAACACCGGTATTACGCGGATCGCAGCTAAAGCACTGCCACTTAAGTAAGTGCCATTCGGGTCAGTAGGAATAATTATTAACCATTGGACTAAAGGCTCAAAACTCTCAGCCTATTATGTGGTTTCAGTTCGTGGTCAACGGGCAAGAAAGCAATAGCCGGATCGAAAATCTTAATAAGATATAAGTATCGTGTCCCCGGAATTGAAATATAGTGTCTACCCAAATTCCATCCAGAAGAAGAGAAAGAGAATGACTAGTCAGCCTTCGCAAAAAAGCGGATCGATCGAGCACTATGACGCGGTGATTATCGGAGCGGGTGTCAGCGGCATGTACGCCCTGCACCACCTGCGTGAGATGGGCATGTCGGTGCGAGTGTACGACGGTGCCACCGGCATCGGCGGCACTTGGTGGTACAACCGCTACCCGGGCGCACGGGTTGATGGCCCCGGCAGCCCCCACTACTGCTATACCTTCTCAAAAGAGCTCATGCAGGAGTGGGACTGGGCTGAGACCCAGTCAAAGCAGTCCGATGTGCTGGACTACCTCGAATATGTGGCCGATCGCTTCGACCTCCGCCGTGACATCCAGTTCGAAACGTGGGTAGAAGACGTGCGCTACGACGACGCGGCGCAACGCTGGACGGTCGAGACTAGCACGGGCGTCCGCGCTTCCGCCCAGTTCATGATCTGTGCGGTCGGGGCCTTGTCGATGACAAATATGCCCAACATCCCGGGCATTCACGGCTTTGCAGGCGAGTGCTATCACACTGGCAACTGGCCGCATGAGCCGGTGTCCTTTGAGGGCAAGCGCGTTGCGGTAATCGGAACGGGCTCCTCGGGGGTTCAGGCGATCCCGGAAATCGCCAAAGAAGCTGAGCACGTGACAGTGCTGCAGCGCACCGCGCAGTTTACTTTTCCTGCAGGCAATCGCCCACTTACGGCAGAAGAGGTAGCCGATGCGAGAGCGAACTTCGATTCAAACATAGAGAAGATGCATGCGAATGACGGAGGGTTCCCCGTCGACCCGAGCCCCGAACGCTCGGCTTTCGATGATACGCCCGAGGAGCGTGAGGCGAGGTATGAAGCGCTGTGGCAGCGAGGTGGCTTCGGATTTTTTCACGGCCTTTACAGTGACATCGCGATCACCGAAGAATCCAACCAGACGCTATCGGACTTCGTGCGCAAAAAGATTCGCGAGACGGTGAACGATCCTGAGACCGCCAAAAAGTTATTGCCAGACCACTTCGTGATAACCAAGCGGCCGATTCTTGACGATGGCTATTACGAGACCTACAACCGCGACAATGTCACCTTGGTCGACCTGCGCGATGACCCCATTGAGCGGTTTACAGAGACGAGTGTGATAACGGCGTCCGGCGAGCACCCGATCGACATACTTGTTTTGGCGACCGGGTTCGATGCGATTAGTGGTTCGATGCTGCGTCTCAACCCGAAGGGGCGAGGCGGAGTCAGCCTGAAGGAAAAATGGAACGAGCGATTCCACAACTATCTCGGCATGGCGATCGGTGGTTTTCCCAATTTGTTCATGATCCATGGCCCCGGGTCCCCAGGCGTGTTTTACAACATGCCGCTTGGTGCCGAGCGGCAGATGGGCTGGATCGGTCAATGTATGAGCCACCTGCGTGAGAAGGAGCTGGGTGCCATCGAGCCTACTACCGACAGCGAAGAAGCATGGGGCAACGAGGTTAGCGGGATCGCCGACTTCACGCTCTTTCCCCGTACCGACTCCTGGTGGACGGGCGCGAACATCGAGGGCAAGCCCCGCTACTTTACCGCCTATCTGGGTGGATCTCTTTACTACCAGCGCATCGCTGACGTGGCGAGCAATAACTACGAAGGGTTTACCTTCGAACCCGTGCACGGAATAGATAAGCAAATATGAACCAGGAAGATACAGTCGATACAACGAAGCGAGTGCTTGAGCTCATTGACCTCAAGAGCGCCGAGTGCGCCTTTCATCTCGAAGGCACTCAGTTCGCAAACGATCTTCTGCACGGCGAAGATTTTGTCGCGGCGGCCGAATGTCAACAAGGGTTTGAGGCGGGTCGCGATTCGCTGGTTGTGGGTAGCAATGAGCCGCTCGTCCAGCACCTTCACCGCGTTTGGGATGAAGCTGTTGGGATTAGCCCGATATACGGAACATACATGTCCTAGATACTTAAGTGTCTGGGGCACTTAATCGCTTACGCCATTCAATCAGTCATGCCATTCAATCGCTTACGCCATCGCACGAATAAACATTTCGACGTCTTTCCAAGGGGCTTTAGTAGGCAAATTCAGAATCGGCAAATCAATGCCAAATTCACGGCGACGCTGTAGCTCATCAATACACTGCTTAGGATTACCGGTTATTGCTAAGGCATCCATCATTGCTGCTGTAACCGCATCCTTGGCTTCTCCACGGGTCGACTTATTTTTGTAAAGCTCATCTATGCGCTTGCAATCGTCCGCAAACCCAAATCCACTTAGTAATTCAATATAATAGTCGCCCATGCCGCCTATGTAGAAGGCGATAATTTCTTTCGCCATAGCATCGCCTAATTCGCTGCCTAACGGAATAGCGGAGGTGAAAGGCGCTGTTACAATTTCTGTGGGGTCTCGGCCAGCCTTAGCCGCGCCCTCGGCAATCCAGTTTTTTCCCTGTTTGATTTCCTGATATGGCCAAAAAGTGGGAATCCAGCCATCGGCCATTTCACCAATAGACCGGATAGAATTTTCTTTAAGTGCAGCAACATAGATGGGAATTTGATGGCGCGTAGGTGTCATCGCCAATTCGAAAGGACGATAATCATTTAGCTTGGCGTCGGCTTCAGTTAACTTGCCACCTGCAAGCAGAGTTCGAACTACCCGAATAACATCACGAACCTGAGTCAGTGGCTTTTTGAATTCTCTTGCATGAAAGCCTTCAATCACCCGTGAGCTGCTGGTGCCAATACCCAGAATAAGCCGCCCTTCACTGATTTCATCCAAGGTCGCAGCATTCATAGCAATTAGCCCGGGGCTACGACTAAAGACGTTAATGATACCCGTCCCTAGTTTGATACGTTTTGTTTTAAGCGCAATCTCTGTCAGGAGCGAGAATACTTCATATCCCCATGCTTCGGGCAACCAAAATGAATCGTACCCCAACTCGTCGGCAAGAACGGCAGCCTTTACATACATCTTTCGATCGTAGTCTTTCCAAAACCCTAACAGCGCAGTTTGATTGTTCATTGTTGTTCCTCGTGAAAAAACGAAAATCCCACGCTGCGTTCAGCGCAGTGGCAACAAAGTGGCGACAATAGAATCGCGACAATAGAATAGAGTGACATTCTATGACAATTCAGCAGACATATAACAATGATATTGACATCCGGGGGTGTCAATATATGTCTCGGATACTGCTCAAATGACAAAAACGCAATCTACCAGCATCCATTAGCCAATGCCATTGGGTGATAATAAAAAACGAATCGATTCGCCACTAAGAAAAATCGCAGTGACGCAGATCCCTGCAATGCTAAAGTACCATTGCAGATGGATGAACCACTTGCCCTAATTCGCAACAAGCGATTGAGCATTCACTGGGTAGCTTGGGAGAAGAGGCTATACGCAAAGTTACTGGAGAAACGTGCAAGAGGCTTTACAAGTTGCCGCAGAGTCTCATCTGATATATGTCCCAGGTACTGTTTACCCAAGATATTACTTCTTCGATCCATAAAGGTTAATTGCTATGGCAGACCAAAATAAAAATGCAACGAATGTCGCTGCCGTCGAGCTGCGCCAGGCGTGGGACACGCTGATCGAAAGTTTAGAAAGTGCCCGTGAGGTCATAGACAGCCCCGACTTATTTGCGCCTGAAGCCACACCGCGTGTGTTAGCCGAAGGTTACCGTTACTTGGCAGGGTTTATACATCATGGTATTGAAAGGTCTTTTCATGAAGACCCAAACTTTCCCGTATTTCGCAATGCACTTTCAATTTATAATAAGTCGACGATAGAAAACCCCGATGCCATTTATTTCTATGCTCCCATTGACGGCAGTAAAAGCTATCGTGTCACCGCAAAACTTCCTGATTATAGGCACTGGCGCGGTGAGCCTTCTGCGCCATCCGGTTTAATCGCGCCCACGTATTTACTGTTTGAAACCTCTAGCGGGCCCATGTCAGGAGATACGGGAAGTCTCGCCGAACTCGCCAGAGGTTATCGCACTGGCTTTGGCACATTGGATTCATCGGAAATTAGCATATCGGCTCAAGGTGAAATCGAATTAATGCTGGGGCCAGAAAAACCTGTGGGCTATACCGGTGATTTTATTTGCACGCGCAAACCTCCCAGCAAGAGCAATCCCGAGGCGGGAGACCGCTATGCAACTTATCTTAGTGGTCGACAGATATTTCATGACTGGGAGCGCGAGATACCGATAGAGCTCAAAATTACCGCATTAGATTATGAAGGCGATCACCCAGCTCCCTTGTCTCCATCGGCTAGTGCAGGACAACTGCAGCGTATGGGTGGCATCATTGAAGGGCAAATGCGATTTTGGATGGAGTTTTATGACAAGATTTTAAACAGCCATGAAAGTTATCCGGCGGACGGCGGGCCTTATTTCTTTCCGGTGAATGCGTATAACAAGCCCAACGCTCCCTCTAACGCAACGGGTGGGGGTATGAGCACAAATATTAGTGCCGGCGGGATGTTTGACCTCGGCCCTGATGAGGCCTTATATATCGAGGCGCAGTTTTCAAAGGAACCGTTGTTTTCGAATTGTTATCTTAATAATCTTTGGGGGGAATCTGCTGACTACAGCAACCACCAGAGTAGTTTAAATTTAGTTCAGATGTATATGGGGCCGGACAACGTGCAACGTTGGGTTATTGCACATAGCGATCCTGGCATTATGAATTGGTTAGATACAACGGGGCTGGAAAAAGGCTTTATTGCAAACCGATGGGTATACTCAGAGTTTCCCGAACAAGCAGACTGGCCGAAGATCTTCGCAAAAAAAATTCCTTTCAGTGAAATCGACGCTCATATGCCTGACGATATGCCGCGCGTTACACCAGAGCAACGTAAGGAGGTCATTGCGATTAGACAAACGCATGTACAGCGAAGGTTTAGAGTGTTTTAACAGATGAATGCTCGGCGTTAGTGAAATTCATCCGTACGTATAAATATGACTTTTCTTCTTCTACTATACGTTGAGTTGTACCTATAAATTGTACGGCTTCAATATAAAGCTAAGGATGAGTGTTTTTATGCTGTCCTCTTGTCAATAATAATGAGACGCTCGCATTTAATTCTCGCGACTGTTATTGTTCAAGTTAAAAGTGCTTAGCGGGCCACTGGGGCCGTTAAAAATACGGTTATACATTTAAATTCAACCAGAGGAACTAGAAATGCTTGGATACGTTACTTTAGGAACAAATAATTTTGAGCGAGCCGCCGAATTCTACGATAGCCTCTTTAAACTATGTGGAGCCAATCGATTAATGGAGCTTGAAGGATTCATTCTTTGGGGCACCTCTACTGAGGCTGCCGCTATCGCCTTGGCAAAACCATACGATGGCAACTCTGCAACCATTGGCAACGGAGTTATGGCTGCAATTCGAGCGGATTCCAAAGAATCTGTAGGTGCTATTTACAACGAAGCACTTAGGCTTGGAGGCACGGACGAAGGAGCACCGGGTCAGCGCGGAGACGGTTTCTATGCAGGTTACTTCCGGGACCTCGATGGCAACAAGCTCAATGCTTTCTTCACGGGTTGAGTATTGGTTATATCTCAAGGAACCAGCATCTATGCAATTATCTTTGAAAGCCGCGAATTGCTTAATGAGCCATTGGCGGTGACGGATAAAAATGAGGATGCAAAAGGGGCTTGCCAACGGGCAATGGCTTGGTTGGGCGGCCAAAGAAATAGTTGACCAATAAATATTCCATACGACACCGGCTCTCACGCCTCTCGTATACGCGCTCAAAGCAGGCGTACCTATAAATTTTGAATTGATACACAAGGCAACTTTATTATGACTTGGGATTTAGTGCTAAAAGCAGGAACTATCGTCGATGGTACCGGAATGCCATCTTTTAAAGCTGATATTGCAGTAAAGGATGGAAAAATCGTTAAAATCGGCTTGGTTAATGAGCCCGCTACACAGACGATTGATGCGACGGGTTTGACAGTAACCCCTGGTTTTATAGATGTGCATACACACTATGATGTCCAGTTAGATTGGGATCCACTAGCAACGCCTTCAATCTGGCATGGCGTCACCACTGCATTGGTCGGTAACTGTGGCTTTACTTTGGCTCCTGCGAAATCTGAGGAAGATGTCACTTGGCTAGCAGGCATGCTTAGTCGCGTAGAAGGCATGTCAAAAGCGGCGTTAGCAGAAGGTTTGAAGTTCAATGGTGGCAGCTTTGGCGATTATTGGTCGCGCTTTGACGGCAAGCTTGGCATCAATATTGGTAGCTATGTGGGTCATTGCGCCATAAGACGGTACGTAATGAATGATGATGCTTCGGAGCGCGAGGCGACGGCAGAAGAAATAGCTGCTATGCAAGAGTTGGTGCGCGAAGCAATGAAGCAAGGAGCAATGGGTTTTTCAACCTCGCAACTAGATTTACATGTTGGAGAAGATGGTCGTGGCGTGCCTTCTAACCATGCATCGGCCGATGAAATCATAGCGCTGTGTTCTGTGCTTGCAGAATTTGATCGCGGGGTGGTTGAAATTATTCCGCGGAGTTTTGCCGAAGGTTACAATGACGTTGATCGTCAGTTACTTAAAGATATATACCGTGTCTCAGGTCGCCCCATTGAGCTTAATATTCTATTGCCGACGCCGCAAAATCCTATGGCCTGGGAGAAAACGTTAGAGTTTGTCAGCGAAGCTTCTGCTGAGGGTATTCGTTTGCATCCACAATTTACCACGAATGAAATGGGTTTATTTTTAAAGCTGAGTGATACCTTTGTATTTGATGAATTACCTACGTGGCGTAAAATATTGACGAGTGCTGAACCTCAGCGATCAAAAGATTTATCTGACCCAAAATTGCGTCAAGTAATGCGCGAAGAATTTGATAGTCCAATAGAGCGCGGGGTGCAATTTGAGTGGAAGGGTTTGGTTGTTAAAGACTCAAACTCACAACAACAGCTAGTGGGTCGTTCCGTTGCTGAGATTGCCGAAGAGCGCAGTGCCGATATGTTAGATACATTCCTGGACATTTCTTTGGCAGATGATCTAAATACAGAGTTCACCACCGTCATTGATGACCTTGGTAAAGAGTTTATTAATCACGTCGTTAAAACGGCTATTGAAAACCCTGCTGTTATGCCGGGCTCTAGCGATGGCGGTGCGCATTTAGCCTCGTTTGTTGGGGCTGATTACACCACCCGTATGTTGACTGATTGGGTGCCGGAAACGATGACTATCGAGCAGGCAATTTGGCGAAATACATTAATGCCTGCCACCGTGCACGGTATTACTGATCGCGGTGTTTTGCGAGAAGGTGCTGCGGCAGATATTCTGCTGATTGATAGAGCCAAGCTTAAGGCAGGGCATGCCAAACTTGTCCACGATTTTCCGGCTAATACTTCGCGTTATATTGTTGAGGCAGAAGGTTATCGGGCAGTTATTGTCAATGGAAAAGTTGTGTTGGAAGATAATCAACCGACTGGAGCTTTGCCTGGTGTGGTACTTGGAGGCAGCTAAATCTTGTGAGAGGGCGAGAGATTTGGATTACTTTTGTAACAAAAATTCTCTGGTTTTTTGCGGCGAGGCTACCTCTCTGCCCAATGCTCGGGCTCGCTCTACTATGTGATCGACAAGCTTCGCATTGCCGGGGTAATCCAGTTCCGGGTAAGAGTAATCGCCAATACCTATAGCCAAATGCCCGCCGCGTTCGATTATTGGATCAATCAGTTCTAGCAGGCTGCCGCCATAACACATTGCTGCCCAGTGCCAACTCCTTCTGTACGGAATCACGGATTGATCGAATCACGTCACTATCGAGCACATCATTAAATAATGACCGATACGATGCCTTTCTCGATTCACTTTCTAATGTATTGCATCGATAACTCGACCAAATATAGCTGGATGGATCATCCACCATTTTCGCTCTAACTGGATTAAGATCGATGTAGCGATACACCGAGAGTAAATACTCTTCTTGCTCCACAACGCAGGATTTAAACCGCCCCTCCCAAAGGGTGCCGTTGCGCCGGTAACTACGATTAAAGTATCGAACGTACCGCCTACCGAGCGATTGCATCATCAATGAAACACCATCATCACTATTGGGAGTTGCAAGAAGATGGACATGGTTCGTCATGAATACCCATGCGTGAATGCCTACATTAAATTCCTTCGAGTAGATCTTTAACCAACGCGCATACATTGCATAGTCGTTAGTGCTACCAACGCAGGCTTGCCGGTTGTTACCTCGCTGAATAATGTGTTGAGGTACCCCTGCAGGACATAGTCGAGGTAATCGAGCCATTGCGTCATCCTTGTCGCTTAAGTGCGAGTCCTGCGCTTTACACAGCGATGCCAAACAAGTACTTTAAGAACTTGGGGCTGTCAGCGTTGGCAGCAAGATGAACAACAAGCGATTTGAGCCGCCGTGGTACGTGATCTGTATACCCAGTGGTGTGGGAGGAGAGGCATCGTGAGGTGTCCCCCTATCCCGATTAGTATGATTCCCTCTGTCAATAGGCACGAAGAAATTTCGCATCTCATGCGGTTCAACTCTTACGGTAATAAATACCATCAATGAGCGACAGCATAATTGCTTTATGTCGTGGAAGATTCGTTACCGTATCTTCAGCAGCCACAAAATTTCCATCCAGTCTCATGCTTATGTAGCCATGAACCATTGACCATATTGCAATTGCGTCTGTCTCTATGTCCACTCGGTGGTTTACTTGGGCGTGTCGCAGCACTGAAAGCAGAGCTGAATAGACGCGCTCCATTTCCTTAGCTAGAGCTGGATCGTCTTGATCGATCAGCTGGCGTTGCCAGAGCAGTTGATAGCGATTGGGGGTGTCGAAAGCAAACTGAAAACAAGTTTCAGCGAAGGCCTGAATGGCCTGCTCTGGTTTATCCGCTAAATCAGTTATTGCTTCTATGGTTAGATCGGCCAGATCGGCAAAAACTATTGCAGCGATGGCAGTCAGCATTGCTCGCCTAGACGGGAAATGATTGGCGGGCGCTGAATGAGCCACGCCTGCGTTGCGTGCTACAGCGCGAATAGTGACGCCCTCAATTCCTTGAATATCGAGCAGTATTAACCCCTCTCGAATTAGCTCCATCCTTAGATCCCCGTGCTTTTGCCCAGCGGTACGTTTTTGTTTTAGCTTCATATCTGCCTTCATATTGACACTGTCTATATTGTTCGTCATACTGACACTGTCCATTTTAACATTGGCCTATATTTTAGCCAAGCTGAATAATCGCCTTAAGAGACCAAAGCTTAGAGCTAGACGCTCAATTAACTTGTTAACAATAACGACGAATCCCATGAACTCAAACTACATTTTTTGGCCTGTCCTGGCGCAAATTTTTCTGACGCTAACAATGTTCATTGTGCTTGGGGTGAGGAAGGTCAAGGCAGTCAAAGCCGGTGAAGTGAATCGCCAGCAAGCGGCATTAAACAATCGGGAATGGCCGGATGAGGTGGTCAAGGTCTCCAACAACGTTGCCAACCAATTTGAAGCCCCCGTGTTGTTCTACGTACTCTGCTTAGTGCTCTACAGTATTAATGCTGTAGGCACTGGTGCTATAGCTCTGGCGTGGCTGTTCGCGCTGAGTAGGTACGCTCATGCCTACGTGCATATTGGTTCCAATTATGTGCCAATGAGATTTCGGCTGTTCATGATTGGATGCTTGGTATTGATTGTGATGCTCATACTAGCCGCTTGGAAACTGGCTACAGGTGCCGTAGCTGTATAATCAGGCAAGCCGTGGTTACGGCGTTAGGAGTTAAAATGATATCTAGAATACTCATCACCATTAGCGTATTGGTTTTTGTAGTAGTTATTCCAGTTCTAGAAGTTAATGCTTCTCATGTATTTAACCCTGACTGGCCTGCACATGCTAGATTTCATGAAGTTTGGCAGTTAATAACTAATTGCGGAATTGGCTTACTATGCCTCTGGTTAGTTTGGCTAAAAAACAAGGTTCAAGTGGCAAGTGTTTTAGTTATCTTGGTCATGGGCGGTATTTTAGTTGCTCATGCAATTCAAGGTTTTTATAGTGGTTCAATATTGTCGGGTAATATGAGCAAAACAATATTAGGCATGGAACTGTCTGCATTTACAGCAAGTGTCGCTGTTGTCATGGCTATTGGGGCCGCGATACTTGAATCTCGTTCAAAGAAATAGACCTAAGCCCCAAACAAGTGCTCAGGCTTCGTTCCGTCAAAAAAACGGCCTCCACGGGACGCACTAACGCGCGTGGCTTAACAAAGGTGTTATGCATACGAGAATTGTGTTTCCAGTTTATTGCTCAAAGTTATTGACGGGGCATCTCGTTTGATACTCCGTCAGTTTTGTTGTTGATCGATGTTTATTTACAAATTTTTCCTTCGTAACGAATAAGCCCTTTCATATCGTCCGCGCTTCGTAAGTCAACAAGTCCATAACTATTAAATTGCCCACCGTAGCCTTTGAGGGTACCTCTGGATTGTCCTTCTTGAATGTCATAAGTGATTTCTATCATAAAACGACCAGGTTTGCCTGGAACTGCTGTGAGAATCCCCAAGTCTTTTGTCGTTACCGAGCCACCGTCTGCACGACCAAAGTAGTGTTCCATTTCCATTCCTGTTTTCGTTGTACGTTGTGCCGTAATTTTCCCTGCAGCATTTTGGACGCTACCAATTAGGGTTGCTGAAATAATTATTGGTTTTCCTTCTCCCTCAGCGTAGAAATTAGGTATGGCGACGCCGCCAAGATCTATACAGTCTTCTGCGTATGCACTTTGAATGCGATAAAGTTTTAGAACCGTACTGTTGTGACTAATATCGGAATTTGGCGCGAGTTTCACAGCTTGTGCAAACGCGTAAATCAAACTATAAAGGCTCTGGCGAAGTCAATGACCTCGAATATTATCGTGAAGGTCGCCACTATATAATCTATCGCATATGATTATTGTCGATGAAGGCCTGTATCAAATAGAAAATGGTAGCTTGTTATCTATATATGCCCGCTCAGGTAAAAGGCTATCGAAGAAGCTTTTTACCCCAAAAGAAGAGTATTATTACGAAGAAGTGCAAGAACAAAGAATTATCCATTCAGCTGGGCGTTAGTGCTCGCTAAAGTTGGCGAGTTTGCTGAATTTCTTTAGCTAGCCAAACCTTTATGAGGGATTGGTAAGGCATATAAATGCATCGGGACACTCGCCGACTTTATCAGAGCTAATAAAAATAGTTAGACGACAGGAAATTTAATTCACATTAAATGGGTTTGCCGGAGAAATACAAAAAAACTCGGCGAACAGAAGAAATTGTTTAACTTCGACGATATCGAAGACAGCAATCCTCCT
>JAJRPK010000425.1 GCA_024280785.1 Gammaproteobacteria bacterium | reverse complement strand
TGCTATTGAGGAAATGCGCAAGTCGAGTGGGATGAAGGCGGCTAAGAAAGCGGGTCGTACAGCAGCTGAAGGAGCTGTGGCGATAAAAATTGCCGAAGATAACTCTTGGGGAGTTTTGGTTGAAGTAAACAGTGAAACTGACTTCGTCGTTCGCGATGACAATTTCATCAACTTTGTTAATCTGGTTGTTGAGCAAGTATTTGATAGTAAAGAAACGAATATTGAAACGCTTTTGGCAAGCGGGCTTGAGTCAAAACGGGAAGCTTTGGTACAGAAAGTGGGTGAGAATATTTCGGTTCGTCGTGCTCAAATAATTGAAGGCGCAATGGTCAGTGGCTATGTCCATGGCAATGGTAAAATTGGAGTATTAGTGAGTTTGACTGGCGGTGACGATTCTGTGGCGAAAGATGTTGCCATGCATGTGGCGGCAGTTAATCCTCAAATCGTTAAGCCGGATGATATGCCGGCCGAAGTATTGGAAAAGGAACGTGCTATATTTGTCGCTCAAGCCGAGGGAAGTGGTAAGCCAGCAGAAATTATTGAAAAAATGGTTGAGGGGCGGATACGCAAGTTTCTTGCTGAAAGCAGCCTAACAGAACAGCCGTTTGTCAAAGATCCCGATGTTAAGGTCGGTAAGTTGTTGGAAAATGCCGGTGCGGACATTAACGGTTTTTATCGCTATGAAGTAGGTGAAGGTATTGAAAAGGAAGAGCTGGATTTTGCGGCGGAGGTAGCGGCGCAGGTTAAACAGACATCCTGATAAAAAAAAGGGCGCTTTGAGCGCCCTTTTTTTTAGGTGGCAATCGATAAAGCTCAGTTATATAGCGTATAAAGGTATTTGCTTCAATACTGATCGGCTGTGTTATAGATGGCTTGATGTTGGTATAAAACGAGATAAAGTGAGGGCAGATGATGGCTAATGCGGCAAGTGATGTTAAGTATAAACGGGTGCTGTTAAAGCTTAGCGGCGAAGCTTTACAAGGTGATGGCGAGTTTGGTATAGACCCACGGGTTTTAGAAAAAATGGCCCTTGAGATCGGTCAGCTAATTGGAATCGGAGTGCAAGTAGGCCTGGTCATTGGTGGTGGCAACCTATTTCGCGGAGCTGCGCTTAGTAAAGCGGGAATGGATCGTGTGACTGGCGATCAAATGGGAATGTTAGCGACTACTATGAATGCATTAGCGATGCGCGACGCGCTGGAGAGAGTCAACATCAACACCACGGCGATGTCGGCAATCCCAATGAGCGGGGTAGTCGACCGTTACGACCGCCGTTCGGCGCTCAGATGTTTGGATCAGGGAGATGTGGTCATATTCTCGGCAGGAACGGGTAATCCGTTCTTTACTACTGATTCGGCTGCCGCGCTTAGAGCCATTGAAGTAAACGCAGAATTGATGTTAAAGGCAACGAAAGTCGATGGTGTCTACGATTCTGATCCAATGAAAAATCCTAATGCGATCAAATTTGATTCCCTAAGCTACGATGAGGTGCTCGATCGTAAATTGGAGGTTATGGACCTCACTGCTATCTGTTTGTGTAGGGATCACTCAATGCCAGTTAGAGTCTTTGAGATGGAAAAGACCGGCGCACTTGTGAATATTGTAGTGGGCGGAAAAGAGGGCACATTGATACAATAAGCGATTATGACAATGGGCTGCTCAAGAATAATTGATTAGCTCGATTTTAGGTCTGAGTTTATTAGTTGGCTTGTTTGAGAGAGAATTGGAGGATTGTTACGGTGTTAGATGAATACAAGCAGGATGCCAATGAGCGAATGCAAAAAAGTATTGATGCATTAGCGACTTCCTTCAATAAGATTCGTACTGGTCGCGCGCATCCCAGTATTCTAGAGGGTATTAGGGTGGACTATTACGGCTCTGAGACGCCACTATCGCAAGTTGCTAATGTGTCGGTAGAAGATGGGCGTACACTGTCGGTGACTCCATGGGAAAAGCACATGGTGCCAGATATTGAAAAAGCCATCATGAAGGCAGATTTGGGGTTGAATCCTGCTACAGCAGGAACGGTTATCCGTGTCCCCATGCCCGCGTTAACGGAGGAAACTCGCAAAGGGTATATCAAGCAGGCACGGCATGAGGCTGAGACGGGTCGGGTGTCAGTAAGAAGTATTAGGCGAGATGTTCTGGCGGATATTAAAGAGCTGTTAAAAATGAAAGAGATATCTGAAGATCACGAGCGAAAGGCGCAAGAAGATATTCAAAAGGTGACCGATAGCTTTATCGCTAAAATAGAGCAAGCTTTAAAAAGCAAAGAAGCTGATTTACTCGAAATTTAATCCTTATGGTTGCGAATCTTTTTTATTCCTTATCCCTTTAAGAATGACTTGTTCCTTTAGCGAGTAGTCTCTCCCATGTATCGTGACGACGTTAAAATAATAAAGTGCTTATGACGACTTCGCCCCCTGGTAAACCTACGTCGGAGGCTAAAGCATCCCGGCACGCAGCGGACTCGTTAACGTCAGCTGCTAGCAGTGGTGAACTAAAGCATGTCGCTATTATTATGGATGGCAACAACCGTTGGACTAAAAAGCGTTTATTGCCACGCTTTAGTGGGCATAAAGCGGGAGTCGAGGCTATCCGCAAAGTCTTGTCCGCCTGTGAAAAGCATCAGATAGAAGTGTTGACGTTGTTTGCATTCAGCAGTGAAAATTGGCAGCGTTCTGCTGATGAAGTGAGCTCCTTGATGCGTCTCCTGCTTCATTACCTTAAACGTGAAGTAGCCTCCTTGCATCGCAAAAATGTACGGGTTCGTTTTATCGGATCTCGTGAGCGGTTAAATTCAGAGATAGTTCGGCAGATGGAAAAGGCCGAAGTTCTGACCAAAGACAATAGCGGAAGCACCTTGGTACTGGCGGTAGATTATGGTGGTCATTGGGATATTACTCAAGCAACCCGGAATATTGTGCAGCAAGTTCAAGAGGGTAAACTGGACCCTTCATCAATCACGGAGGGACTTGTTGGTCAACATATGGCATTAAGCGACCTTCCTCCGCCCGATTTGTGTATTCGCAGTGGTGGGGAATACCGAATTAGTAACTTCCTCCTTTGGCAGCTGTCTTACGCTGAGCTTTATTTTACCAATTGTTATTGGCCTGATTTTGGTGAAGTAGAAATTGATAAAGCTGTGACCGCGTTTGCTGCTAGACAACGACGTTATGGTAAGAATTCGGATCAGCTAACCGCGGCCGATCAGGTAGGTCATGCTTAAACAACGAATTGCTACAGGACTTGTCTTAGTCACTGGTTTTCTACTTGCGCTCTTCGCAGAATCCCCTGTGTTTTTTGTTGGAATTTGTGTGGCTTTAATTCTCTCTGCTGCTTGGGAATGGTCTGCGCTGGCAGAGGTAAAGGGTACGTTGGGCAGGTTATCGTTTGTATTGTTAGTTGCTATGCTGCTTGGTTTTGTAGCGGCCAATCTCGGAGTTGTTAATGTCGCAAAACTTCAAGTGTTAGAGCAAAGCATCTGGTTTATGCCGGCTTTTTATTTTTCGGGCTTGTTTTGGTTGTTAGGATTTGTGCTAATTATTAGTTATCCAGCGAGTCAACCGCTGTGGTCGAGTCGATTGACGCGGATTGTCTTAGGCATTTTACTCCTTATAGGCACTTGGATTGCGCTGTTGTATACACGATTTCATTTGAACGGGCAGTTTTGGGTGGTATACGTGGTGACGATAGTGGCCGCTGCAGATGTAGGTGCCTATTTTGTCGGTAAAATGTTGGGTAAAAATAAACTAGTTGTTGCGGTTAGCCCGGGTAAAACGAGAGAAGGTTTTTTCGGCGGTATTATTGCGTCGCAACTGCTAGCGCCAATATTTTATTTTACTTATGTAGAAAGTATGTATGTCAATACTTTACCTGTAATTGCTGCTACGGGTGCTTCTGCTGAATCATCCCTTGCCGGTGTAGAGACACCGGCAATTTCGCTTGGCTTGTTTATGCTGGTGAGTGGATTGGTTGCCAGCGTTTCGGTGTTAGGTGATTTATTCGAGAGTATGTTGAAACGCTGTTCAGGAATTAAAGATAGTGGCAGTATTTTTCCTGGCCACGGTGGGGTTTTAGATCGTATAGACGGTTTGACATCGGCATTCCCAATTTTTGCGTTAGTACTCCTAACGCTTGGCTGGTAGGGGAAGGAATTGGAAACTGACTCAGTTCAATCTGTTGCCATATTAGGAAGTACGGGCTCAGTTGGTCAGAACACGTTGGCTGTTTTAGCGCTTCATCCAGAGCGTTATGAGCTATTTGCTTTATCAGCGAATACAAGTGCTGATCTATTGCTGGAACAGTGCAAACAATTTCATCCACGTTATGCCGTTTTGAAAGATGCATCGAAGGCCGTTGGGTTGGCTGCACGTTTCAAAGAGCAAGGCTTAAAAACAGAGTTACTGGTCGGAGAAGATGGCTTGTCGGTTATTGCGAGCGATGATGGTGTCGATACGGTCATGGCTGCGATTGTCGGGGGAGCAGGCCTATCGTCAACAATGGCAGCCGTGAACGCGGGAAAGAAAGTCTTGTTGGCTAATAAAGAATCCCTGGTGATGGCCGGTCAACTATTTATGACAGCAGTAGAGAGGCCGGGCGCCGTGCTGTTACCGATTGATAGCGAGCACAATGCTATTTTTCAATGTATGCCAGATCGTACGATAAGTGAAGATCTATTGAAAACAGAATCGGGAGTCGCTAGCTTAGACAAGCTGGGGATTAAAAAAATTCTTTTAACGGGATCTGGCGGGCCATTTCGCCAACTCCCACTGCTCGAGTTTTCTTTGGTGACTCCCTCGCAAGCTTGCGCGCACCCTAATTGGTCAATGGGCAAAAAGATCTCGGTAGATTCGGCGACAATGATGAACAAAGGCTTGGAGTTGATTGAGGCTTGCTGGATGTTTTCATGTGCGGCTGACAGGGTTGATATAGTGGTGCACCCGCAAAGTGTAATTCATTCAATGGTTGAATATGTCGATGGATCCGTACTAGCGCAGCTAGGTCACCCCGATATGCGGACGCCTATTGCTCACGGGCTTGCTTTTCCGTCGAGAATGGCATCGGGGGTTGAAAGCTTAAGTTGGTCGAAAATGACGGGGCTAACTTTTGAAGAGCCTGATACTCAGCGTTTTCCTATGCTCGCGCTAGCAAGAATAGCAGCAACAGAAAGAGGCAGCTTACCCATTGTATTGAATGCTGCTAATGAAGTGGCCGTGGATGAATTTTTGCACGAACGGATCAAGTTCAGCGATATTCCCGTTATTATCGAACGGACTGTAGAAAAAATACCCTTTGAGGAACCGACAAGCTTTGAAGAAATCCAACAGATAGATTTACGAGCAAGACAGCTCGCTCTGGCGAGCTGTACTAATAACGGTCATTCGGTTTCGCTGGGTACTCGCGTGGCAAAATTACATGGGGCTGTGACACTAAATGCGACAAAACATGAGGTTAAACATTGATGCTAATTTGGCCATACATTAGTTCGTCCCGGCTAAGCATTGTTGCTGGAGGCTACATTGCTTCTAACTGATTTGCTCTATTTTATATTGACCTTGGCAATATTGGTGTCGATACATGAGTACGGCCATTTTTGGGCCGCAAGGCGTTGCTCCGTGAAGGTGCTAACCTTTTCGGTGGGTTTTGGTCGGCCCCTGTTCAAACGGACAGATCGATATGGAACGGAGTTTGTTATAGCGGCATTGCCACTGGGTGGTTACGTGAGAATGCT
>JAJRPK010000424.1 GCA_024280785.1 Gammaproteobacteria bacterium | reverse complement strand
TAGATACCGATACATTTGTGCCAGAGCCACTTGAAATTAGTGCAACTACACTGCTTTCCATCCGTGACTTCGTTTCTCCTCATGACTCAGAATTTTTACAGGATAGTTATACATTCGAAGAAACGAATCAGGTGCAAGCCAAGCCATGGGGGTTTGAAGCTACATTTGATACTGATGCTTATTCGGATGGTTATTGGCTAACTCTGGATTCATTCTTGGAAATTATAAACCCCAATGCCCCGACTATTGGCTACCGTACTAGCATTTATTTGCAAGCAAGGTATGTTGGGTTTGAAATCACATTAACCGAAGTAGCCGTGTCCGAAGTCCCTCTACCGGCATCCGCATGGTTGTTTATCACCGCTTGTAGTGGAATCTGTTTCGCCAAGCGGCGCTTGCATTCTTAAAACGCGAAAGAAAAAAGAGCTGAAGGTTTTTATTTATTAAAGCCTTCAGCTTGAAAAGTTAAATGTATGTCGCAAAAATAGTTAGCTTTTCAACCCTCGGCCTTTGCCAGAGACCACTTTATCAAGAACAAGGAGACCCTTCCCGTCGCATGCCGGTAAACCAACCACCGTCGGCAACAAATTCTGACCCGGTGCTATAGGTCGCTTCATCCGATGCTAAAAACAAACTGACATAAGCCACTTCAATCGGCTTGCCCACACGCGGAATAGGAAAGTCTGCGTAAATCATTTCACTCATTTTCTCTTCTGACAAGAATTCAGCACCCCCCATATTGGTATAGATGCCTCCGGGATGGACACTATTAACTCGTATACCGTACTGACCCAATTCTATCGCTGCGTTTTTGGTTAAACCCCGAATCGCCCATTTTGTTGATGAGTAAGCGCTTAAACCAGCGCTCGAGTGCAAGCCATCAATCGAGGATACGTTTATAATTGAACCGCAGCCAGCAGCTTTCATTGGCTCTATTGCCGACCGAATGCCTAAAAATGACCCCAATTGATTAACATTGACAACTTTTAGGTAATCTTCGGCAGAGGTATCGATGATCGACTTATGCAACAATATGGCGGCGTTATTTACCAACACGTTGTAAGTTCCCAGTGACTGAGCTGCCGCAACTGCTTTAGTCCAATCAGCTTCTTTGCTGACATCCATATGGATAAAAATAGCCGCATCACCCAACTCCTTTGCCAGTGCTTCACCTTCTTTATCCAGTAAGTCTCCAATAACCACTTTGGCACCGTGCTCGACAAATAACCGTACTGTAGCCTCTCCCATTCCTCGCGCGCCACCTGTTACGATGGCGGTCTTTCCCGCTAAACGGCTCATATATACCTCTCTGTTAACAAACATTACCGTAAAAAAATGCCGTAAAATAATGCCGTAAAATAATAAACGGCATAACAATCAAGAGCTTTCGCCCTTGGCTAAATTTAGTGTGGAGTTTAATGGATTATTTTGATTTATGCCGTGGCAATAACTATCGCTCTTCTCGGCGCGGGATGCCCTTCTATCGTTTTTGTCATGTCAGCGGGGTCTAAAAAATCCTCCAACGATTGAAATTGCATCCAATCGGTTGAACGCTGTTCTGCCTTTGTCGTTACTGACACATCAATAACTTCGATGTCGCGAAATTTCATTTTTTTAAGCCAACTACACAAAGTTGGGACCGAAGGCAAAAACCAGATATTACCCATCTTGCTATACCTTCCCTCGGGCACCAGAACTTCTCCCTCGCCACCTTCTATCACTAAAGTTTCTAATACCAACTGACCGCCCTCAACCATGGTTTCGCGTAGCTCTTTTAAATGATCGAAGGGTGAACGTCTATGGTAAAGAACCCCCATAGAAAACACCGTCTCAAAAGTGGCTAGCTTTGCGGGCATTTCCTCTAAACGCAGGGGTAAAACCCACACGCTTAGGTCATTAATATATTTTTGCAAGGCCCAAAACTGCATAACGAATAAAGGCGTAGGATCAATACCGACAACCAACTCTGCGTCCATGCCCGCCATCCGCCAGCAGTGATAACCGCTGCCACAACCTACATCAAGTACCTTTCTTCCAATGAGCGGGTGAATACCTGCAATCAAACGGTCCCATTTAATATCCGAGCGCCACTCAGTATCGATATGAATTCCACAGATATCAAACGGACCTTTGCGCCAAGGATGTAAACCCTGAAGTGATTGATGTAATTTCTTATGGTCTGACGATGAACCATCGTTAGATGTCCCCACTCGAACGAATGGGGAATTAAGATCGACCGAGGAGATATCTATCTCGGGCAAGTTGTCTAATGCTTCTTGCCAACGTGGAATATCTCCATAACGATGGCTATCTAATCCGGTTTTAAGCAATTGAGGAATACTGGCAGCCAACTCGCCAATGTCAGCCGTTTCTAATCGATCGATTAGCGGACCATAATCAAGTACTCTCATCGTTAATCACCCACTTTACTAGATAAATACCTGTCACTTAAAAGCAACCAGTGATACAAAGTTAAAGCACTGAAACCAAACTTCTACCCGCTGAAAACCACACGCCGAAAGTCTCTGTCTATGAGCCTCAAGTGTTTCAGGTACCAAAACGTTCTCTATCGCCTCGCGTTTTTGACTAATTTCTAATTCACTATATCCGTTAGCGCGCTTAAATTCATGGTGTAGATCAACAAACAAGCTATCAACCCCAGAAGACTCGAAATGTATTTTTTCTGACAAAATCAACACACCACCATCGATCATCCCCTGTTGAATTTTTCTCAGTAGTTTTGGCCTTTTGACAACGTCGACAAACTGCAGGGTATAGTTTAGTGCTACTACCGAAGCATTATTGATTGGAACATCACAAATATCACCGTGCACCAACTCAATGGGAGCCAGCTGAGATTGATTCGTCAATGATTGATTCGACAAGGATTGATTCGTCGATGATTGATTCGACAAAGATTGATTCGCCAAGGTTTCCCGCAACGAATCTAGCATCGCCGTTGATGAATCAACTGCAAATATACGACAACTTTCTGCGCAATGCTGTGCCATAGAAAAGCTGGTAGCACCTAGCGAACAACCCAAGTCATAGAGGTTGCTCCCCGGTTGAGAAAACCGCTCAGCCAAAATACCACTAATAGCTACTACCGTACTGTACCCCGGCACAGATCGTTGAATCATATCGGGAAAAACTGAAGCAACAGTTTCATCGAAGGTAAACCCCTCTACCGCACCCATAGGATGAGCGAACAATGTATCGGTTGTTTTCGTCATAGTTAAAAAAATAAATTTCCCAAATCGCGTTTTTAGTACAAAAATAATGGGCGCCACCCACAAGAGACGAAGTGACCACTAATATCAATCCACTATTTTAGGTAGATTTTCTGGTGAAGACAAACTTTGATCTTACTCAATACTCGTTATACTACTTAACTGTCTCCTCACCCAATAGATAATGGTTTCTCAAGCCCGCGTACAAACTATGGATACTGAGCAGCAACCTCCAAGTGCCTCAAAACCTTTGCCTGCAGAGGCATTATTTTCATCGCCATTAGCAGATAACCTAAAGCCCGCATTAGCCACCACTTTGACGGAAGCTCGGCTGTACCCGATAGGTGAAACCGCTCTTGTGCTGGAGGCGCTGCAACCTATGCTCCGCTCACAGCATAGATTCCAGCGTAATATTTTGAATTTGTCCATAGCGCTGAATCAACTAAAAGAAAAGCAAACGATCCATTTCAGCGGCTTATCACTGCCAAAGCTCGAACATTTATCCCTGCCAGACCATTCATCTCTGCTAGACATCGTCCCGGGAATGAACAATCTCACCTTGATATTTAACCCGCTCATCAGTTCCATTGATAGCTGGCAGGCGTTGCTAACGGCCCTTTGGGAACGGGAAATCAACAAACCCATCGACGAGCATTCTAATCTTTCTTTCCCTCACTCCCATGCGGAGCAACTCATCGAATTTCCTATTATTTATGGTGGGGATCATGGTCCAGACTTAGAGCTTGTTGCAGAGCACTGCGGTCTAAGCTCCGATGATATTATAGCCGCCCACTCTGAAGCGGAATACATTGTGTACTTTATTGGCTTCCAGCCAGGCTTCGCCTATTTGGTCGGCTTAGCTCCTCAATTGATCACTCCGCGTAAAGGAAAGCCAAGAACCCATATTAAAGCGGGGTCGGTCGGTATTGGCGGATCTCAAACCGGCATTTACCCTTCCGACTCTCCCGGTGGTTGGCAAATTATTGGTCGCCTTTCACCTCGCTACAAGCATAAATTGTTTGATGCCCATCGATCTCCCCCATCGCTACTACAAGCCGGCAATCGTGTGCGGTTTATTCCCTGTAATGATTAAAATCATTAAGCCTGGCATTCAAACCAGCGTACAAGACTTAGGCCGCGTTGGTTTTCGTCATCTGGGAGTCAGTCAAAGCGGCGCACTGGATATTAACGCTTTATCACAGGCTAACATTTTACTCGGTAACACAGCAGATATGGCAGGGCTAGAAGTTGTCATCGGCCCAGTAGAAATCGAATTTTTAACGGCCACCGAAGTCTCTGTATTGGGCTTTAATTTCGACCTTTCTGTACTGGACGCAGACGGATCCCTGATCACCGATATGACCTTAGGCTGGAAACACCCCATCAAACAAGG
>JAJRPK010000423.1 GCA_024280785.1 Gammaproteobacteria bacterium | reverse complement strand
ACTAGATGGCACAAAAATATGCGTGCCCCTAGGCCCGCTAGCTGAGCGGATTCTGGTCCCAGCGTCGAGCAACGGCAAGGTAGGATTATTTTTATTAGACCCCAAAGCCACCGGTGTCAGCTGGGCCGAGGGGCATTCAACCAGTTTAGAAAAAGTCTATGAGCTCGTTCTAGATAATGCAGTAGTCGCCGAAGTACTCGTCGCCCCTGGCGCTGTCACACCTCAAGATAGCGAAGCGCTATCGTGGTTATTAGACAGAGCGACTGTTGGTCTCTGTTCTGTCCAAGTGGGTTTATCGGATCGTGCCCTGAAGATGACAGCAGAATATACCCGCGAACGCGAACAGTTTGGTCGGCCTATCGGAAGTTTTCAAGCAGTCCACACTCGAGCAGCTGACGCCTTTATTAAATTAGAGGCAATGAAGCTTACGACTATCGGTGCAATTCACAAGCTGCAGCAAAATGAGCCTGCTGACGTCGACATTGCTATCGCCAAATACTGGTGTGGTGAAGGCGGATTTTTTGTCACTTATGCGGCACAGCATCTTCACGGCGGAATTGGCGTGGATTTGGATTATCCGTTGTTTAGATCCTATATTCAGGGTCGGCACAATGAACTGTTATTGGGATCTGCAACCCAGCAACTCGATAACTTAGGCGAAATGTTAGCGAATTCTCCGGCCCCGGCACCTACATACTAGAGAGCGTGCAGGAAGATTGTGCAAGCAAGTAAAGAGGTTCATTCCGCACTTCTTTACTTGCCAAATCCATAGCTATACACCAACATCTCCTAGCACCATGACCACATCACCATATAGCTGAATAGCTGAATAGCTGAATAGCTGAACGCTACAAGTATATCCCTCAGCAGCACTACCTACTGCGCCCTCAGATTACACTAGACTCACAAACACCTGGACGGTTACACTATCATTAATTGTCGAGACTTCTTTTAACCCATATTATTCTATATTCATGCCGCCTATACCCTCTCCATCCAGAGACAATAGCAACAACTATCGCCAGATATTTCTGAGCGATACTCCGTTACTGGATGTTCGCGCACCCATCGAGTTCAGCAAAGGGGCGTTTCCTTGCAGCCTAAATATTCCCTTACTTGACGACCACCAGCGCGAAGCCATTGGCATTCGTTACAAAGAGCAAGGACAAGATGCCGCCGTAGAACTTGGCTGGCAACTCGCGACACCGGCCATAAAACAACAACGTCTTAACGAATGGCAAAAGTACATTCAGCAACATCCTGAAGGGTACCTTTACTGTTTTCGGGGAGGTCTACGCTCGCGCTTAAGCCAACAATTAATTCGTGATGCGGGTATCGACTACCCGCTAATCACCGGCGGTTACAAAAACATGCGTCGTTTTTTGATTGACGAGCTAGATGCGAATAGCCTATCGATGCCGCTGGTGTTAATTGGTGGTCGAACGGGCAGTGGTAAAACGATTCTGCTGCAACAACTCGGTAATTCCATCGATCTAGAGGGCCTCGCCAATCACAGAGGCTCGGCATTTGGCCGACAGTTGCAACCGCAGCCAACACAGATCGCTTTCGAAAACGCGCTTAGCGTTGCCGTTATGAAGCAGCGAACACAACATCGTACTCTGATCACCGAAGACGAAGGAAAGCTCATTGGCAATATTACATTGCCGCCGGGTTTTCTCACCAACATGAAAAAATCGCCACTAGTGATTTTAGAAACCCGGATAGAGCAACGCATTAACCTTTCACTGTTCGACTATGTCACCAGTGCATGGCCCCAATATCAACAGCGATTTGGCGAATCCGACGGCAACAAAAATTTTTCGGAGCAAATAATGGGCAATCTGCTTCGAATTCGTAAGCGGCTTGGTGGAGAACTTCATAAAAAAGTTAGCGACATTTTTAGCCGTGCACTGCAACAATTGTATAGTAATGGAAACGCCGACGAGTTCCGGGACGGCATTGAAATCTTGCTCACTCAATACTACGACCCAATGTACGATTACCAACAAAACCTTCGAACCGATCAAGTAATTTTTCGTGGCAGTCACGACGAAATACTCGAATGGGCCTCTCATACTTTTGCTAACAACGAAGTCGCTTAGCCTCACCCATGAAAACCCTAGCCCCCATTTATAAAGACCTTGTACTGATCGGCGGTGGCCACAGCCATGCGCTACTGATAAAAATGTGGGCGATGAACCCTTTAGCGGGTATAAGAGTCACGCTCGTTTCACCGCAGGCAGAAACTCCTTATTCCGGTATGCTGCCCGGCCTTGTTGCCGGGCATTATTCCTTTGATGACACTCATATTGATTTGATCCGCTTATGCCAGCAAGCCGGTGTGAGATTTATTCAAGATAGCGTTTCTGAAGTTGACTTAGAGCGTCGCCAAGTGCTGTTTCAAAACCGACAAGCGCTGGGCTTTGATGTTATCTCGATTAACTGTGGCATCACACCCAATCAATCGGTTCCTGGCGTTCAGAGTTTTGCAACCGCCGTCAAACCCATATCGCTGTTTTATCCGCGCTGGAAAAAACTTGTAACGAATCTAACATCTCAGGATCACGAGCTGCCTAAAAGCCAGCATATTGCAGTAGTAGGTGGCGGTGCAGCAGGAGTGGAACTGATATTGGCTATGCAGTTCGCGCTATCACAAAATCGAAATGTACAAGCGCCATTACTCTTTCATCTCATTTATCAAAGCCATATTCCTCTACCCAATTACCCTGCCAAGGTACAACAAAAAATTAAAAAAATTCTGGATGAGCGCAATATTCAACTTCATCCGCGCAGTGAAGTCACGGAGGTCCATAACGGTACCATGGATATTCGCCAGCCCGACAAATTACAGCCCCTGGCCTTCAACGCTTTATTTTGGTGTACACAAGGTGTCGCAAGTCCTTGGCCAGAAGCCTCAGGGCTTAGCGTCGATTCTCATAATTTTATCTCGATCAAGAGTACGCTACAGTCTGTAAGCCACGACTTTGTTTTCGCTTGTGGAGACATTGCCCAGCAAGTCGATCGACCAAACCCTAGAGCGGGTGTATACGCAGTACGACAAGCGCCTGTGTTATATCAAAATTTGCGCCGCTACTTTCTCAAGCAAACGCTAGTAAGCTATCGCCCACAAAAACGTTTTCTAAGTTTGTTGTCTTGCGGTGATCGTTATGCCATTGGCTCTCGCTTAACATCGTGGCTACCCACTATTTCGGGTCAGTGGGTATGGTGTTTGAAAGATCGAATCGATCAACAATTTATGTCTCAGTTTGAGCCATCAGAGAGTAATTCGACAAAAATATATCAGCACCCTTTTGCGGCACTTGCTTCTCTCCTATCATTATCAACAGGAACAGGAGCAGCAGCGGAAAAAGTATCAACCGCCATCGCAGGCAAAGATAAAAATATTGATCTAACGGGAAATTCTATGCGCTGCGGTGGATGCGGTGCAAAAGTGGCTGCCGCTACTCTAAGCCGCGTCATCAAACAGTTACATTCTGTAGACAGAGAAGGAGTAATATTGGGGTTAGACTCTCCCGACGACGCTAGCGCCCTGCGGATTCCTACCGGCCACACCTTGCTGCAAAGCGTCGACATGTTTCGCGCTTTAGTAGACGACCCTTATTTATTCGGAAAAATAGCCGCTGAGCACGCGCTAAGTGATTTATTTGCCATGAACGCTGAACCCCATAGTGCTCTGGCACTGCTAACACTGCCTTACGCGAGTGAAACTATTGTCGAACGGGATATGTTGCAACTGATGCAGGGAGCTTTATCCGTACTGAATAAGCACAACTGCGCACTAATCGGCGGTCACAGTAGTGAAGGGGCCGAGATGAGCTTGGGATTTTCAGTTAACGGGCTAGCCGTTAATGACACCCTACTGCACAAAAACAATTTACAAATCGGCGATCAACTGATCCTCACTCAGGCCTTGGGCACCGGAACATTGTTTGCGGCTCACCAACAGCTGCGCGCCAAGGGCTGTTGGATTGAGAAGGCAATAGAAGCTATGTTGTTATCGAATCGATCGGCAGGAAAAATATTTGCAGAGAGTAAGGCTAATGCCTGCACAGATGTCACTGGCTTTGGCTTGCTCGGCCATTTACTTGAAATGCTCGAACCAAATAGATCAAGCCATGCAATACTAGCAGCGCGCATCAACCTCAAAGCCATTCCTGCGCTAGCCGGATCACTAGAGTGCTGCCAGCATGGCATATTCAGTAGTTTATACAACGCCAATAGCGAGGCACAAAGAGCTATTGTTTCATTTAATCAGTGGCAATCTCACACACACTACCCATTACTATTTGACCCGCAAACGTCTGGCGGCTTGTTGGCGGGGATT
>JAJRPK010000422.1 GCA_024280785.1 Gammaproteobacteria bacterium | reverse complement strand
GCAATTTATTTCAAATTGGCGATCGGGTTTTGATAAAACAAGTGTTCTAGGGCTTCTTCGCGATTCATCAATTGTAGTGCTACCGCTTGATTCAAGTGACAATCGATATGCAGCTCTAATCCGGTTGCAGATTTACGCTGGAGCAGGGGCTTTCAATAGCCAGATTTCGACATTGTTGATGCTCGCGGCCTTAGGTTTACTGCTGTCTTTACTGGGAGGGTATGCGATTGCTTACGAAATAACCAGGCCATTAAAATTACTCAATATCCTTGCTCAAAAAATTCAGGGTGGAGAATACGGTCAGCCGATTGAGATCAAGCAAAAGGATGAAGTCGGTCAGTTGGCAAAAAGTATTCATAGTATGAGCCAAGGCGTAGCGGCGCGAGAAGAAAAAATTCTCCATATGGCCTATACCGACTCTCTAACGAAATTGCCTAACCGGGCTATGTTTTATGAGCGATTAAGTCAGGCCGTTAAAATTGGTGCGCGCAGTGACTCAGAGTTTACGGTTTTAATGATTGATTTAGATCGATTTAAGTATGTCAATGATGTGCTTGGCCACGAGTCAGGTGATCTTGTGTTGCAAGAGGTTGCTGCTCGCCTAAACGGGTTTTTGCGAGAGTCAGATACTGTTGCTCGATTGGGTGGTGATGAGTTTGCGATACTTTTACAAACGGGTAATATGGATCGTGTTGTAACGGCTGTTTTAAAAATACTCAAAGTGTTAGATGAACCTGTTGTGCTGAATAACCAACCTATTGATATCGGCTGTAGTATAGGTATTGCAAGCTATCCTTTACATGCTGAAGAGGCCAGTTTGTTAATGCGGCGAGCTGATATCGCAATGTATTCGGCGAAGCGTCTCAACAGTGGGTATGCTTTTTATGATCTTGAATGTGAGGAGCATCAACAAGAACATCTGTCCTTGTTAGGGGAGATTCGCCAAGCAATCGACAAAGATGAGTTACAGCTATTTTATCAGCCAAAAATGAGCTTAAAAAATGAAGGTGCCGTATCGGTAGAAGCTTTGCTGCGTTGGCAGCATCCAGAAAGAGGCCTGATCCCACCGGATGATTTTATTCCCTTCGCAGAACGCACGGGTGTGATTCGTTTAATCACTTGCTGGGTTGTTAAAACGGCCATAGCTCAGAGTGGAGTTTGGTTGAGAGAAGGGCGGTCGATAAAAATGTCCGTCAATATTTCTGCTCGAGATTTGATGGGGCCTAGTTTGGTAGAAGAGACGGTTAAGGCCTTGGCGCAGCATAAAGTTCCACCCGCAATGATATGCTTTGAAATTACCGAAAGTGCATTGATGGAAGACCCTGCTAAAGCACACGAAACAATTAGTCAGTTGCGGGGATTGGGGTTAGAGATTTCTATCGACGATTACGGAACGGGGTATTCATCTTTGGCCTACGTTAAAAAGCTGCCGGTAAGTGAATTGAAGATAGATCGTGAGTTTGTCAAAAACATGATTAGCAATAAGCAGGATATAGCGATTGTCCGTTCTACCATTGAATTGGGCCATAATTTGGGACTGCGAGTTGTTGCCGAAGGTATTGAGAATGCGGATGAACTCGAATTACTTAAGAAATTTGGGTGCGACGAAGTGCAAGGTTTCCTATTTAGTCGTGCGTTGCCAGCAAGCGACCTCGCTTTTTGGATAGATGAAAATCAAGATGTATTAATGCATATACAACCTACTGTAGATGCGAAAGCAAGCAATGAGTAAAAGCAATCTATTACATGGAATAAGCTGCCGGCGGTAGCTTATAGGGGCAGGTTAATACTTATTTTTCAAAGGTCTGCCCCAGGCGCGCGCTTATTTTTTCTCTTACCTTAATCTTATCGACTTTATTATTGGCATTTAAAGGCAGTGTGGAAAAGACTAGTTGCTTGGGGGTTTTGTAGCTGGCTAAGTTTTGCTTACAGAAATCGATAATCGCTAATGCGTCTGGAGTTAACTTGCTTGGGCACTCTATCATGGCACACACAATCTCGCCCCATTTGGGGTCAGGCAAGCCAACCACTGCGGCTTGTTTTACGTCTGGATGCTGACATAAAATATTTTCGACTTCTCGCGACGCAATATTTTCACCCCCACTTATGATGATGTCTTTTTTTCTATCGATAATTGTCAAGTAGCCTTCTTTATCAAAGATGCCTATATCGCCGGTGTAAAGCCAGCCACCCTTTATGGCTGATGCTGTCGCTTTGGGTTGCCGCCAGTAACCTGGAATAACCTGTGTTCCTCGTATTATTATTTCCCCCGATTTACCTGTCGCGACAGGGCGGCAGCTTTCATCAACGATTTGTATGTCTACAGAGGGTACGGGCTTACCAACAGATTTTAATAATTGTGGCTTACAGCTGGCGGCCACACGATGGCCTTCGGCATCTAAAAAAGCAACTGAGCCTGACAGTTCAGTCATTCCATATCCTTGTGACAGGCCACAAGAGGTTTCATTGAGCACACGCTTTAGTAGAGATTCAGAAATAGCAGAGGCGCCATAACCTATTGTTCGTACCGAAGAGAGTTTGATTGGATCGAATAGTGGGTCGTCCAATAACAGACTAATCATGGTGGGGGCAAGAGATAGCGTGGTAATTTTTAAGTTCTGGCAGCATTGAAGAACCTTGGCCGCGTTAAATGAGGGTATCAATGCCACAGCGGCTCCATGTTGGTGCTGGTGTAACACGTTGTGGGCAGAAACATGGAATAACGGGAATGGATACAGGTAGCGGTCGCCATCATGGACTGGCCGACCGAAGTTTGCGGACTCTAACGCCGCAAGTAAACTAGAGTGAGTGAGAATTGCCGCTTTCGGGATTCCGGTAGTGCCAGAAGTGAACATCAGCCATGCGGGATTGTTACTCTCAGCATCGGCATCAGGTTTTCCAGGGGTTTCTGCTTGATGAGCGGGCGTTAGGTGGGTAGCGGCGAAGGGTGTTTTGACCCATGAGTCATATTCTGCTCCAAAGGAAATGACGAATTGCAACGGAGAAGGTTTATCGTGAATATTTTTCGGTGGCTCAGGAGGTTTGGGTTTCTGTTTATAATGGTGAGTGGGTGTCGCACTTAATTGCCCATCAGTTAAAGGGGGAGGTACGACTTCTCTGCCCGCTTTAACGACCTTATCAATAAGATTTTTGTCACCAATCAAGATTGTGGGGCCTACTTGAACAATTTGTTGATAGAGAGCAGAAGCGGATAGGCGGGTATTGAGCGGTACCAAAATACGATTAGCGGCCGGTACGGCGTACATTAATTCAATGTATTCCGGGCAATTGAGAGCAAGAACAGCAATGCGATCTCCGGCATGGGAGCAGGATCGAATGGCACTACTACAGCAGCTAATATTTTTCTGCAAGGTTTGGTAGCTAATGGCTTCATCGCGCCAAAAAATAGCGGTGGCGGCAGGTTGCTGGTTGCATTGCTGCTCGATAATATGTTGCAGCATCGAAGCGGGGGAGGGCGAAGATTTGGCGTGTTCACTCACTAGCAGTGCGTGCTCTTATATTTTCCTCTGAAGTTATGGCATTTTCCATTTATCTATCCATTTCTCTTAGCTGCGTATACTGCGTTTCTAAACGGTTTTTGGCATCTTCAGCTTCAGCCAGCTTTTGCCGCTCTTTCTCGACTACGTCCGCAGGTGCTTTGTCGACAAAGTTAGCGTTAGTGAGTTTGCCATTTAAGCGCGCGATCTCTTTACTCCGCTTGTCTATTTCTTTGTTTAATCTTTCCAATTCTGAATTTTTATCTATTAATCCGGCCAGCGGAACCAATATTTCTAGTTCTCCGACGAGCTGAGTCGCAGCAGGAGGTGTGGCATCCTCTGCACTTAGCCAAGTAATTTGACCGACCTTCGCCAAGGCGACGACATACAATTCAATTTTTTTAAAGCGAGCTTTATCGTCAGAATTTCCATTTTTTAAATACAGCGGAAGTATTTTTCCGGGCGAAATATTCATCTCTCCTCTAATGTTTCTAACTGCAACGATAATGGCCTTTAGCCAATCAATGTCGGTAAGCGAATCGGCATCAATTTTATTACTATCCGCTTCGGGGTAGGGCTGTAACATGATGGTATCGTTTTCACGTTTGTTGCCATCGATTCCCGCTGGTTCGCGGATAGACTGCCATATTTCTTCGGTAATAAAAGGCATAATCGGGTGAGCTAAGCGAAGAATTGTTTCGAGCACCCGAACGAGTGTTCTACGCGTGCCCGTTTGCTGATCTACTGAACCTTCTGCCAATAAAGGCTTTGAAAGTTCCAGATACCAATCGCAATATTCATTCCAAATGAAATCGTACAATGACTGACTGGCGAGATCAAAGCGATAATTGTCAAAGTGCTTTTTTATATCGCTTTCGATTTGTTGAAGGCGGCTAACAATCCATTTGTCGGGCAGAGATAATTCGTATTCACTTAAACCGTCAGCTCCACAGTTATGGCCTTCGATATTCATCAAAACATACCGCGCAGCATTCCAAATTTTATTGCAAAAGTTGCGATAACCCTCAAGGCGATTCATGTCCCAATTGATATCGCGACCCGTTGATGCAAGTGCTACTAAGGTGAAGCGCAATGCGTCAGTTCCATGAGCACTAATTCCGTCGGGAAACTGTTTTTTTGTACGCTTAATGATTTTTTCTCTCTGCTGCGGTTGCATCATGTTACCGCTGCGTTTTTCAATTAGGGCGTCTAAAGATATACCGTCGATCATATCCAGTGGGTCCAGTACATTGCCTTTGGACTTAGACATTTTTTTTCCTTGCTCATCACGAATAAGGCCGGTTATATAAACTGTGTTGAAAGGAACTTGCGGTTTGCCGTTTTCGTCCTTAATGAAATGCATCGTCATCATCATCATTCTGGCAACCCAGAAAAAGATAATGTCAAAGCCGGTGACAAGTACACTGGTTGGGTGAAAAGTCTTGAGACGGTCTGTAGACTCTGGCCAACCCAAGGTGGCAAAGGTCCATAGTGCAGAGCTAAACCAAGTGTCGAGTACGTCTTCGTCTTGAGTAAGCGTAACCGTATCGTTCAATGAATGCTGGCTTCTAATATCGGCTTCACTTTGACCTACGTACACTTGGCCTTTGTCGTCATACCATGCTGGAATACGGTGCCCCCACCACAATTGGCGCGATATACACCAGTCCTGAATGTCGCGCATCCAAGAAAAATACATGTTTTCGTATTGCTTAGGAACAAATTTCACCGAGCCGTCTTCTACCGCTTCAATAGCGGGCTTGGCCAATGTTTTTGCATCGACATACCATTGATCTGTGAGTAAAGGTTCAACGACGACCCCGCTACGGTCTCCGTATGGGACGGAAAGTTCATGCTCTTTGACGGCATCGAGTAGGCCCAGGGCATCAAGATCAGCGACGATGGTTTTTCGAGCCGTAAAGCGGTCGGTGTCAGCATATTCTTTGGGTAGACTGGGATCAAATTGATTAGACAGGTTCCCTTTATGATCAAACACTTCTGCTGTGGTGCGAATAGTACCGTTCTTGTTCAAAATATTGATCATGAATAAATCATGACGTTTTCCAACTTCGCTATCGTTAAAGTCGTGAGCGGGAGTGATTTTGACGCAGCCAGTTCCTTTTTCCATGTCCGCATAATCGTCGCCGATGATAGGGATTTTTCTGTCGACGAGCGGGAGAGTGATGTACTGGCCGATCAAGTTTTTATAACGAGGGTCATTGGGGTTTACCGCTATGGCGGTGTCGCCCAGCATTGTTTCTGGGCGAGTAGTTGCCACAATCAGGTAATTTTTTCCCTCCGCCGTGCAGATATCATCGGCCAAAGGATAGCGCAGGTGCCACATATGGCCTTTACTGTCTTTGTTTTCGACTTCGAGATCGGAGATAGCCGTCTGCAGTTTTGGGTCCCAGTTAACTAAACGTTTACCGCGATAGATGAGGCCTTGGTCAAACAAAGAGATAAATACTTTTTGTACAGCAGCATTAAAACCTTCGTCCATGGTAAAGCGTTCGGATTGCCAATCGACCGAATCACCCAGTCGGCGCATTTGTTGGGTGATGGTGCCACCCGATTCTTCTTTCCAGTCCCAGATTTTTTTGACAAACTCGTCGCGACCTAAATCGTGACGAGTTTGGCCATTTTCCGCCGCCAGTTTACGCTCGACAACCATTTGCGTGGCGATTCCTGCATGATCGGTGCCGACTTGCCATAGTGTATCTTTGCCTCGCATTCGCTGATAGCGGGCTAAAACGTCCATCAGCGTGTGCTGAAACGCGTGCCCCATGTGAAGGCTGCCGGTGACATTAGGTGGAGGAATAGGGATGCAGTAAGCATTATTAGAATCGGCTTTAACGGATTTACTTTGCTCTGAACCGGGCTTAAAGTACCCGCTCTTTTCCCAATGCTGGTACCAGCGCTGTTCGATGTCTTGTGGTTGGAACGTTTTATCCATGGCTAGAGGTTACTTCTGTTAATTTTGTTGTCATTGTCATTGTCATTGCCGTTTCGATACTTTTATCGATGTCATGGCAAAGTAAAGCTAAAAGGGCTGCTGTTTCAAAGTATTCATTTATTCATTCACAAGTAAATTGTGTGTGCGAATCAAACCAGTGAGTTTACCGACATGGTCACTTTCAAGGCCCGATAATGTTAACCCAGAAAGGGCTAGGTATGATAGAAAGAAGTAGAGATCAATCGAATTGGGAACGAATTTTCTCGATCTCTTCTTTAGACAGCACGCTTAGCTTTGATTCTAATTCTCGAGCCAAAGAAGGGAGAGCGTTTTGGACCAGCTCATTGATGACTTGTTGAAGCTCTGGGGGGGGGGAACTCTGTGGGTTTATTTTTTTATTATCAGATTTAGGTAGGGGCTCTTTTTTATCGCCAGTGGCAGCCTCAATGTGCCCACTATTTTTGTCGTAGCAATCGAGCAGGGGACGGTCAACACGCTCAGGGTTAGCAGACAGTTCAATATCCGTTAAATCGACCGATGGAAAGTTATCTAATTCAATACTCAGGTTTTCTAAGTCGTTTAGTAAGTCTTGTTGGCGAGAGTTAGGCATAAATAGTATTTATTTCGTTAGATGGGTAGGAGTTTTTCGGCGATGTTTTAAAGGTTGTGAACTTCTATAGGGTAACCTCGATCGCGATAAAATTTATAGCGCTCTCGAGATTTTACTTTAGCGGCTTCGTTCGCCGAAACTACTTCGGCAACTCGGCTAAATCGACTAAAAAATTTGGGTGTGCCCGATGTTAGGTTGATCAAAATATCATGATGTTTTCCCGGATTACCCGAAAAGCCTAGCATGACTTCAGCCCGACCAACTAATGCTTCATCACTTTGGTTGTTTGCTTGGTTTGAGGTAGAGTGATGGTCCGAATCAATATGACTACTCAACTCATTGCCGTGAGGTAAAAAACTGTTGGGGCGGAATGTCCACATCATATCGTCAAGTGATTGCATTACTTCTTTGCTTTCGGTATGTAAATACACATTGTGCTGCTTGCGAAAGGCTTTCTCCGTTAGTCTGCAAGCAAAATTCAAATAATCATTGCTATCGACGATGCTAGTGATATAAAAATCGATTTTGGTCATGTTGTTACCGCTGAAATACGTGTGCTATGTCGTAAACTTACTGCCGAGTCACTTGAAATAACGGGTATTCTTTTCAAAGGCCTTATTAGTAAATGTCTAGACCGCCGCCTTGCCAGCCTGAGCCATTAGGTATTGACAAAGCATCGCCACAGGCCTGCCGCTTGCCCCTTTAGCTCCCGCTTGATTCCATGCTGTTCCTGCAATGTCTAAATGTGCCCAACGATAGCCTTCGGTAAAATGCGAAAGAAAACAGGCTGCAGTGATGGTGCCACCTGCTGGCCCACCAAGATTGGCAAGATCAGCAAATGGAGACTGTATTTGTTTTTGAAACTCATCCCAAATGGGCAATCTCCAAGCTCTATCGGTGCTATCTATACCGGCTGAGAATAGCTCGTCAGCGAGGCTGTCATCTGTGCTAAGAAGGGCGGTTGCATGATGACCGAGTGCCACAATGCAGGCGCCGGTTAAAGTGGCAATGTCGATGGTAGCCGCGGGCTTAAATCGTTTGACGTAGTGAAGAGCATCGCACAAAACCAACCGACCTTCGGCATCAGTGTTGAGGACTTCAATAGTTTTTCCGGCCATACTGTTGATAACGTCGCCAGGTTTTGTCGCGCGACCAGAAGGCATATTTTCAGCAGAAGCGATGACGCCAATGACGTTGATAGGTAATTTCATTTCTGCTATAGCCGATACGGTACCGATGACAGTAGCGGCACCACACATATCGAATTTCATTTCATCCATTTTTGCACCAGGCTTTAAACTGATGCCACCGCTATCAAAGGTAATCCCTTTGCCTACAATTACCTGTGGTTGCTGTGATTTTTTGCCACCTTGGTATTTCATGATCATAAATTGTGACTCTTGGTCACTGCCATTGCCAACGGATAACAGTGAATCCATTCCCAATTCTTTCATCTGCTTTTCGCCGAGTACTGTGGTACTGATGGCGGCGTATTTACGGCCGAGTTGGCGGGCTTGACCAGAAAGATATTTTGGGGTGCAAATGTTCCCGGGTAAATTCCCTAACTCGCGCGCAATGTTGATGCCTTGACCTATCGCCAAACCTTGTTTGAGAGATTGCTGATTTGCCTTATTGTTCTCGGCATTCAATACAGAGATTTTTTTTAGTTGGCTGAGATCGGATTTTTTACTGGCTTTGGTTGTGCAATACAGGTAACTGTTACGGGTGAAGTACAGAGCTATTTGTTGCAGTGCCCAGTTAAACGGGACTGACTTATTGGTTTTGATATCGCTTATAATCGCGCAGTGACTACCCTTTAAATTTAGCGTGTTTGAGCTAAGTGCGGCGCAAGCTTTGCTCCAAAGTTGACGATTGATTTTATCTTTTTCGCCTAGCCCCCACAATACAATTCGCTTTGCCGACAGTCCGGAGACAATGGGAAGTGTTAGGATTTCTCCCAGGTTGGCTGAGAAATCCTCGCCTTTGAGAAGGGCTGAAATACTTTTTCCGCTAGCTTTGTCGACTTCCTGGCTTGCCGGGCTGAGTTTTTTGTCTTTATATAGCGGGATTACCAAGGTGTCGCAAGAAAGTGTAGAGGGGGTAGTAGTCGACTTTAAAGATGCGCGCATAGTGAGGATTGTCCCGTTTTTAAAAGATGATCTATTGTCAATTTAGAGTTTTAACTGTCAAGTGATTTGTCGTCTATTAGTCCCGATATTAACTTAATTAGGATTGAGATGGCGAGTTGTTGTGCATGAAACATGAGGTCAAAAGTATTCTCTGCCTTCACTTGATCCGATGGGGCTCGCTTTTGCACCGGTTAAGATGGCAAAATATTTTTACGGGTGCTCTTATCTACTTTAGAGACTGTACAAGCGAGTACCATTAATTATATCGGCTTGATTCATAAGGGTTGCCTCTACAGATACTCTACCTAAAAGTACTGGGTATATTTGATTTACCACTCAAATGGGCTATACAAAATAGTAATTGGACATTTGACCAGTATGAAGGTATTGTTTGTGCTTTCCTTCTTATTGAATGGCGATGTAATAGATAGAAGGATGGTCTGGGCTCATTTCTAAATGTTCTATTCATACGTTCTATCCATACGTTCTATCTACGCAGAGAGAGCAGCGCAATAATTTTGTAACTTGCCAAAAAAAGCAAATGAAACTAATCCCCCCGATTAATGCACCTACAAATACAAAGGAGAGTTTTCGTGTCTCAATGCCCGTATACAAACATTCTTGATCCAGACCTTTATGTTCAAGGAAATCATCAGCCCAAGTTGGTAGCAAACCGAAAACTGGCGGGTGCACCTATCGTTAAAATAGAGGATTCTATATCAGGTGTTCCGTACTGGGCTGTCATGGGCCGCGACGAAGCAGATTATATTGCCAAAAATCCGCTGCTATTTTCTAGTGTAGAAAAAACTGTCATTCCAACCGAATACGACGAAGATACGATTGCTATGCAGTCTGAAATGCTGGTCAATATGGATCCACCCAAGCACCCTAAATATAGACGTATTGCGAGAAATGCGTTTACCCCAAAAGCGGTAGAGGCCTATCACGAAATATTTTCAACTTACGCTAAAGAAATTATTGATGCGGTGGTGGCGAAAGGAGAGTGTGAGTTTATTACAGAAGTGGCTGCTGAGTTGCCATTGATGGCTATTCTCGATATCTGTGGCGTGCCTAAAGAAGACAGATCCAAATTTTTTACCTGGACTAACGAGATGTTCTTTCAAGATGATGAAGATATAGGTGGCGATGATCCAGAAGCTGCAGCGCAAGCCGCTTCAGCGAACATATATATGTACGCGAGTGAATTAGCTAAGCAGCATGCCATAAAGCCGTTAAGTACAATTGTTGGGGCGTTACTCGATGGTGAGGTTGACGACGAGAAATTAACTGAATCTGAATTTTGCTTGTTCTTTCTGATGTTGATTGCAGCCGGTAACGAAAGTACTCGTTCAGTAACAGCACATGGTATGCGGTTGCTCATCGATCACCCTGAGCAGTTACAAATGTTGGTTGACAATCCCGATATGATCCCCGATGCATGCGAAGAAATCCTCCGTTATAACGCAGCTTTTGTCGGCATGCGCCGCACGGCAAAAGAGAACGCTAAAGTGGGCGGAGTTGAGATTAAAAAGGGCGATAAGATTATTCTTCATTGGCATTCTATTAACATGGATGAAACGGTTTTTGATGAGCCGCTAAAGTTTGATATTACGCGTTCACAGAGAATGCCAACGTTGTCTAGAGAACATCGTGCCTTTGGGGTTGGCCAACATTTTTGTATCGGTTCACATTTAGCTAGAATGGAGTTACACGTAATATTTAAAGAGCTTATTCCACGCCTTCGAAATCCGCGTTTTACTAGCCCGGTTCTCTACGTTAGAGATCATTTCGTCAACGGCATTAAATCTATGCCGATAGCCTTTGATACAGTTTGATTGATTGACAACACTCACCGTAGACGAGTGTTGTCAGCTCTGTAATAGGGCGGTTTCCCCTTTGAACTAAATGATGGATTTGCCGCTAGCGGCTTCTCGCTTCTTCTTGCTGCTAACCGCTTGCTGCTATCCGCGCATCTTGCTGAAACGCTCAAAAAATATCAGTTCGAGCTTAATCTCAAGGCTTTCTGATCCAGGTTACAACCATTCGTGTATTTTTCTCGCTCAAACCTTAGCTTTTCAGTATACTCCGTGGCTCTATTTTGGCTGCTACCCAGTAGCATGTTATCCATTATTATCACCGACGAAACGCTTCATGCTAGAGACAAATCCGCAGCAATCTACCCTTAAAGACTTGCGCCATCGTGTCGAGTCACTTCGGGGGTATCTTTGACTACATTAACAAAAAAGAGCAACTTGTCGAGGTCGAACTAGAGTTGGCGGAACCGTCGGTTTGGGAGACCCCCGATAAAGCTCAAGAACTCGGCAAGCAGCGCGCGGCACTGGAAAGAATTGTTCGCGTTATCGACTCTCTGGACTTGGGTATTGACGAGGCCGGTGAGTTGCTCGATATGGTGGTCGAAGAAAATGACGCGGAACTACTTGAATCTGTCGATACTGATATAACTAGCTTGATCGCGCAGTTAGAGCAATTGGAATTTCGTCGAATGTTTTCAGGCGAAATGGATCCTAATAATGCTTTTCTTGATATTCAGTCGGGTTCGGGTGGCACTGAGGCACAGGATTGGGCGGAAATGTTACTGCGGATGTACTTGCGCTGGGGAGAGTCCAAGGGTTTTACCACCGATTTAATAGAAGCCTCGGCGGGTGACGTAGCGGGCATCAAAAGTGCGACGATTCATTTTCGCGGCGAATATGCCTTTGGTTGGTTGCGCACTGAAACAGGGGTGCATCGATTGGTTCGCAAATCACCGTTTGATTCCGGCAGTCGGCGACATACTTCATTCGCTTCTATTTTTGTTTCTCCGGAAGTCGATGACAATATTGATATTGCAATTAATCCCTCGGATGTTCGAACCGACACGTATCGAGCTTCGGGCGCGGGTGGGCAGCACGTGAATAAGACGGATTCTGCTGTCCGTTTGACCCATGTACCGACTAATACTGTTGTGCAATGTCAAAGCCAAAGGTCGCAACATAAAAATCGTGACCAAGCATGGAAAATGCTTAAGGCCAAATTGTACGAACTTGAACATCAAAAACGAAATGCCGACAAACAGCAGTTGGAAGACAGTAAGTCTGATATTGGTTGGGGCAGTCAAATTCGCTCTTACGTGCTAGACGATCAGAGAATTAAAGATTTGCGTACTGGGGTACAAACCAGTAACTGTCAAAATGTGTTAGATGGTGAGATTGATGCGTTTATTGAAGCTTCGTTAAAACAGGGGCTTTAAACGAATCGCGACATTAATTTTTCGACCAACTTTAAACAAGAAAAATATTGTAAGCTGTGAACCCTAAAACACTAATCCGTAGTGCTACGAGCCAAATCATTATGAGCAAGCAATCAGATATTGGGACAGAAGCGGTCGATGAAAATAAGTTGATTGCCGAACGTCGAAGTAAACTTGCCGCTGTTCGCGAGCGTGGTAATGCTTTTCCGAACGATTTTCGGCGTGATTCACTGGCTCAGGATCTCCAGCACGAACTAGGTGATCACGACAAAGAAACACTAGAGGGTTTAGGCCGACTAGCTAGCGTTGCTGGCCGTGTGATGGCTAAGCGAGGACCTTTTTTAGTCTTGGAGGACGTCTCAGGTCGGATTCAATTGTACGTCGATAAAAAAGTACTGGCGGAAGATATGGCGGCAGCCATAAAGACATGGGATATTGGTGATATCGTTTGCGCTACCGGCCCGGTACACAAATCAGGCAAGGGCGATCTTTACGTTTATATCGAACAGGCGCAGCTGTTAACAAAATCGCTGCGGCCGTTGCCGGACAAATTTCATGGCTTAGCCGATACTGAAATACGATATCGACAGCGCTATATAGACTTAATTGTTAATCCTGAAGTGCGCAATGTTTTTAAATTACGTTCGCAAATTATTAGCGAAATTCGACGATTCCTAATCGAGCGGGATTTTATGGAAGTCGAGACGCCGATGTTGCAAGTTATTCCAGGCGGAGCAACGGCGCGTCCATTCGTCACTCATCATAATGCGCTCGATATCGATATGTATTTGCGTATTGCACCCGAATTGTATTTAAAACGGCTCGTAGTGGGTGGATTTGAACGAGTGTTTGAGATCAATCGAAATTTTCGTAATGAAGGTCTGTCAACTCGTCACAACCCTGAATTTACTATGGTTGAATTTTATCAGGCGTACGCGGATTATCGCGATCTAATGGACTTAACCGAAGCGATGTTACGGCAGGTTGTCACAAATGTTTTTGGACGCTCAGAACTAGAGTATCAGGGACAGACATTAGATTTTTCCAAGCCGTTTAAACGAATGACCGTGCTGGAGTCCATACAGGTATATAATCCAGAACTGAGTATCATCGATTTAGCCAATCGTGAGTCGGCGGCCAGAATAGCTGAACAAATGGGTATAGTTGTTAAAGACATATACGGCCTGGGAAAATTGCATATTGAGATATTTGAAAAAACGGTCGAAACCCAACTGATGGAGCCAACCTTTATTACCGAGTACCCTACCGAGGTATCGCCATTAGCGCGGCGTAACGACGAAAATTCAGAGGTAACAGATCGGTTTGAATTTTTTGTCGCGGGTCGCGAAATTGCCAACGGGTTTTCTGAACTCAACGATGCAGAGGATCAAGCGGAACGGTTCCAGCGTCAAGTGGCGGAAAAGGATGCTGGTGATATAGAGGCAATGCATTACGATGCCGACTACATTGCTGCGCTGGAATACGGTTTACCCCCAACTGCAGGTGAGGGGATTGGGATCGATCGATTAGTTATGTTGTTAACTGATTCACCTTCGATTCGCGATGTACTGCTATTTCCGGCGATGAAGCCAAACACACAATAGGTAGAGGTTTTAGAAAAGCCTATAGACATTTATTTATTTATTGTTGTATAAGCGCATTCAGGGCGTTACAACACGGGGCGAATCTGTTAGGTTGTGGCTCTAAGTTGTGACTCTAAGGAGTTGGGTAGGTTTTTGTTGAGAAAATAAGTTCTATCTTCCTCAATATGTTTGTTTAATGTGTATATGATAAAGATCCAGAAATTCTCACGCTAGATCAGGGTTTTCTACCCTCTGCGGAGAAGATTAAGTGCGAAGAAAATTATAAGTGGGTTGCCAGCTAAATTGAAAAACAGGCATAAAAAGACATCCGGTATTACTTGTTGCTTGACGGTGGCTATTTTGGTCATTTTCGTAGAGGGCT
>JAJRPK010000421.1 GCA_024280785.1 Gammaproteobacteria bacterium | reverse complement strand
TTCATCAAATAAATCAAGTCATTATTATCGGCTAAAGCCAAGGCCTGCGCGTGCGAAAGAGCCTCGCTCGGCAGCATCTTATCTATCTCCGTAGACTCAACCAAACCTCCATTAACTTTTCGCTCCAAATCACTTTCATCGATTTCCATCATCCACATCATTTGCAAGCGCTGACCTATCGAAGCCTCTTTACAATATTTTATTAACCGGCTTTCACGGCGCTGATTGCGCACAGTATTTTTTTTATCGGCATAGTTGATACCCAATAAAAAAGCCATCAAATCGGCGGCCGTATCAATATCGGCGGCCAAAGCCGGGGATTCAAACTGATCAACTTGAATATCGAGAGCGGCAAAAGATTGGTGGTGTTTTTCATTACTATCATAACCAAAATGAAATAATTCGCCATTATCTTTCTGTACCGTTTTATTCAGCAAGCTAGAATGCAAGGCTAAAACATTGGTCCCAGTACGGTGCCGATCCGTCACCAGCAAGACTCGTTGGTGACGCTGCGGCGCATCTAAACGCTGTCGACTGCTGGCAATTCGTTCGATTTCACCTACAGAAATATCAGGAAGATCTGCATGAAGAACCAAAATATCAGTATCTCCCACTAGTTCTAATACTTTATTGCATCCGGCACTAACGGCAACATTTAGAGGCTCACTCCCACGCACCAACTTTGGCTCATCCAATAATTGAGCATCGTAGCGATCGGCCAACATACTGGCCGTTGGATCACTAGAGACGATAACGACACCTTCGATAGAAGGAGCCTCGACCAATGTCGTTAGAACATCTTCAACCATCGCATGAAATACGCGACGCCGTTCAACGGCAGACAAAACGCCCGACAAACGTCGTTTAGCACTGACAAAATCTTTTAGCGGAAGTACAGCCCACATAGACAATTGACCTTTAAAGCTTTAGATTGATGAATTGACGCCCATTTAATTAAAGTAACATTTACACTCATTTTCATATCCACTTGCTTCGCAAAAAAAGCTCAAGTGTTGTTCTTTTAATCTGCCCTTTTAACCTGCTCTTTTACGATACTTTTACTTACTCAAACCACCCTAAAACTGATCAATAAACCGAAGGCAGTCTTTGGCCAGTTGAATCTTTCGATCTAGATTTGTCATTAATGATTGAGCTTGAATAACCCGAATACTCATTGCTTCGATGACCGGTATTTCAGCGCTATCCGATCCATCAATAACAAAGCCATCGATAATATCACGATAATAGTTAGCAACAGCACTCGCGCTCACCGGCATATCCAGCGCTTTCATCATTTTTGCCGTAGGCCCTTTAATCGCTTGCCCATTGATAATAGGAGACACCGCTATTATTGGCACTCCACTGCGCTTAAGCTTGTCTAATACCGTGGGAATCTTAAGAATCGGATCAATACTGACAAAGGGGTTCGAAGGGCAAATAATAACTGCCCGTAAGCGCTGATTTTTAGCGTTTACAGCGCTATGCCCTGATAGCAGCTCATCAAACCCGGGCGATAGCTGGGCTCGTTCAAGACCCAAAAACCTAACGTCGGTCACTTCCGGTTCGCACTGCTGACGGACAAAATAGTCTTGGAAATCGAGCCAACCCTGCTCGGTCTGTACCTGAGTACTCACTCTTTCATTGCTCATGGGAATCAAGCGGTTACGAATACCCAGCGACTGACACAGCATTTGGGTAGTCACCTCCAAAGAGTTCCCCTGCTCCAGAAATTGACGACGAACAGTGTGAGTGGCAATATCTCGATCTCCCAATCGAAACCATGTCTCTGTATTAAACTGTGCTAGCGCATCCATGAACTGCCAGCTCTCGTTCTCCAAACCCCAACCCTGCTGCTGATTATTCAAGCCCGCCAGGGTGTACATTACGGTATCGAGATCCGGCGACACGGGAAAGCCAAGATGAATAAAGTCATCAGCCGTATTGGCCACAATAGTCAACTGCTCGCAAGCTAACACTTTAGCCAAACCTTGGACAAGCTTAGCCCCGCCTACGCCGCCAGACAGTGCCAATATGTGAGATGCTTTAGCCATTCAATACCCAATCGTCTACTGGCGGGACTAACGAAACAGGTCGTCTTGTTTGGCCCGAATTAAACTATCAGCATTCTGTTCCGTGACACTCCATTCCCAGCCTTGAATAACCACTAATGGTACGGATTCATTGCCCTGCCCCATTAATAAAGAAGCCGCAGAAGCTAACTCATCGGCATCGGCCATTTCCGTCACTTCTAACTCACGACCAAATAAATCTCGCGCGCCAATCGCTGAACGTAATGCCGGCACCCCGGCGCTACCAATAGCAAAACCGGTAATTCCGTTGCGCCACGCTCGACCTGCACTATCGCTAATAATAATCCCTAGATTTATATTCTGCGATAGAAAAGCCTGACGAAGTTTTGCCGCACTCTCGTTGGCATCCAGAGGAAGTAATAAAACTCGTTCGCGACCATCAACAGCTTCTATATTTGAGCGGTCAACCCCTGCATTAGCGTGGACATAACCACAGCGATGCTCGACAATCATCGCGCCTACGCGATGTCGAACTATATCAACCGACTCGTTGAGAATAATCTGCACCAACCGAGGGTCTTTATCGACCTTAGCCGCCCACTCTAACGCCTCTGAACCGGGTGTTATCGTATCCAAAAAGACATAACAGTCTTCCGATTTAGAAATGATTTTTTGCGCAACCACAAGTACATCACCATCGCCAAGAGTGACGCCTTCGGCTGTCAGCGCAGCATCGAACAAAGCGGGAAGATTATCCCCGGCTTCTACCATTGGCAATCCACCAATAGCGCTTAAATGTAGTTGCTTAGTCATTTAAATATAGTTGCTTAGTCATTAATTACATCGACCATGCTTATTATGCTTCGGGGATACCGGTCAAGCGAATTCCCGCATGACACTTATACGTTTTATTGACAAAAATCAATACCGAGGTCAACGC
>JAJRPK010000420.1 GCA_024280785.1 Gammaproteobacteria bacterium | reverse complement strand
GAGTGTGGTTAAGTGAAAAGATTTCTGAGGTCTTGATTAAGGATCAACAGCCCTTAATCCGGCAATTACAAACTGTCGTTGATCGCGCTAATAAGCAGCAGCCTTTTACTCGCGAGGCTCAGCAATTTTTGACTCGCCTGAAGGGATCTGCTCAAGTGGTTGAGACCCGGTCTCAGTCACTGGGCCGTATCGAATATCCTGAATCATTGCCGATTTCTGTCAATAAGGCAGTGATCGCCAGTGCCATAGAACAAAATCAAGTAGTGATTATTGCAGGCGAGACAGGGTCGGGTAAAACCACTCAAATTCCTAAAATTTGTGCTGAGCTGGGTCGTGGAATTAATGGCCGGATTGGACATACTCAGCCACGCCGGTTAGCGGCGCGAACTGTAGCCGCTCGAATTGCCGAAGAATTGAGTGTGCCGTTAGGGCGAGAAGTTGGCTATCATTTCCGGTTTAACGATAATTTTGATGACAGCACTCGCATTAAAATAATGACGGACGGGATTTTACTGGCGGAGATATTGCGTGACCGATATTTAGGCGAATACGATACGCTCATTATTGATGAGGCTCACGAGCGCAGTTTAAATATTGATTTTTTGCTAGGTTATATAAAAACTATATTGGCAAAAAGGCCTGATTTAAAATTGATCGTGACATCCGCTACTATCGATGTTGCTCGATTTTCTGCTCATTTCGATGAAGCCCCCGTCATCGAAATATCCGGACGAAGCTTTCCCGTTAGCATCGAATACTTCGAGAGTGAAGAATTAGTCGATAGAAAGGATAATTCTCGTGATCAACCCTTAGAAGTCACAACGGATTTCTCGTCGGACACGGTAGCGCGAGTTTGCCAAGTGCTTAATGTTATCGATGATAACGATACCGTAGGCCGAGCTGGGGGCGCACGAGATGTTTTGGTGTTTTTGCCGGGAGAACGCGAAATTCGTGACGTTAGCAAAGTGCTTAGAGGCGACCAACGCTTTCATGTGTTGCCTTTATATGCTCGATTAAGTCAAGCCGAGCAGAAAAAAATATTCTCTACTCGACCCATTAAAAGTCTTTTGTCGACAATTAAAGACGCTGATTCGTCAACAGAGGGCTCGCTAAGCGGGGTAAGACGGCGTGTCATATTGGCAACTAATGTTGCCGAGACCTCGGTAACTGTCCCTGGTATTGGTTATGTTATCGATACGGGTGTTGCTCGCATTAGCCGCTATAGCGTGCGAAGTAAAATTCAACGATTACCTATAGAAGCGATTTCTCAGGCGAGCGCCAATCAACGAGCAGGACGTTGTGGCCGGTTGTGCGCAGGCGTTTGTTATAGATTGTACAGCGAAGAGGATTTCAATTTACGACCAGAATTTACTGAACCAGAGTTATTGAGGACGAATTTAGCAGCGGTTGTGCTACAAATGAAAACGCTGAATCTTGGTGATGTAGAAAATTTTCCCTTTATGGAAAAACCCGATCCAAGACAGCTTCGCTCTGGCCTTAAAACACTGGAAGAGTTAGGTGCGCTAAATCAACAAGGAGAACTATCAAAACGAGGCAAGGAATTATCACAATTACCCGTTGATCCGCGACTGGGAAGGATATTGATTGCGGCGATAGAAAAGAACTGCATAGATGAACTATTAATCATTGTTAGTGCCTTGGCGGTACAAGATCCACGTGAGATTCCCACGGAAAAGCGACAGGCGGCAGACCAGCAGCATCGACGCTTTTCGCACCCCAAGTCTGATTTTTTAAGCTGGGTAAATTTATGGAATTACTATGAAGCCCTGCGCGAAGAATTGAGCCAAAATCAACTGCGCAAGCGTTGTAAAAAAGAATATTTGTCCTACCCCAGAATGCGAGAGTGGCGCGATGTACATCGTCAATTACTATTAGCCGTAAAGCCACTGATAAAATTACGTGGGGATAAACAGCAAAAAAAATCATCGCTACCCAAGCATTCTTCAGACCCATCGCATACGGCACGAAATAAGTCGATAGTTATAAATAAGAAAAATCATGGGCAGAAAGTCAGTATTAATGACAGTACTGATGAAGAGATTTGGAACATCCATTTTTCTGTCTCGAGTATTGAGAATATCCACAGAGCTATTTTGGCCGGGCTACCTGGGAATATTGGCCGAAAAGAAAAAAAAGGGGAGTATCAAGGGGCAAGAAACCTGTCTTTCTTTTTGTTTCCTGGCTCGTCACAGTTCAAGCCTTCGCCACCATGGGTTTTAGCGGCTGAAATCGTAGAAACCCGAAAAGTGTACGCGCGTTGCGTCGCCGAAATTGACCCGATATGGGTTATTAAAGAGATGCACCATTTGGTCAAGCATGAGTACGCAGAACCTCACTGGGATAAAAAAAGAGGGCAGGTTATGGCTTATCGATCGAGCCGTTTATACGGCTTGATACTCGCGAACCGGCAGCCAATTGTATACGACACCGTTGACAGAGCGGACGCTCGGACGGTGTTTATCATGGAAGCATTGGCACAGGGTGAACTCAATCCGAACGAGCGACTTACTCAGCGAGCAAAGTTTTGGCGACACAATCAACAATTGATTGTCAAGGTCAAAACCTTAGAAGAAAAAGCACGGCGTAGAGACTTGTTAATCGACGAGGAATTACTGGCTGCCTTTTATCAACGAAACTTGCCCACCAACATTGTTAGCCGACAAAGCATTGAAGCGTGGTTAGTAAAGGCAACAGAGAGTGAACGTCAGAGCTTATGTTTGTCTCAATCCGACGTGTTGCTTAAAGGCCATGCCGAGCATTCGCAAGAGCAATTTCCGGACCGGGTGGAATACGGTGGTCAAAGTTTTGCATTGCAGTATCGTTTTGATCCCGGCTCAGACAAGGACGGTGTCACGGCGATAATTCCTCTTGGTTCTATGGGCTCGCTCCCTCTTTACGCTTTTGATTGGCTGGTGCCGGGGATGCTGTACGACAAATGCATCGACATGATTCGGGCGCTACCGAAAGCACAGCGCAAGCAACTGGTTCCTGTCCCCAATGTTGTCGATAGTTTGCTAGCTAAGTTAGATAGTCAAAAAAATATGGTTGCGGACATCTCTTTAGCTCAATCGTTGGCCGAACAAATTGCCATTTATTATCACTTGCATATAGATCCTAATGTGTGGAGGCAGCAATGTGAGCAGGCACTAGATCCCTATTGTCTGATGCGATTTGAAGTAAAGGACGCTGCCGGTAGGATATTACACTCGGGACGTTTTTTGCCTGAGCTAGTAAAGCTTTGTCGGCAGCAACTGGATGAAAGTATTGATCAATATGCGGAGGGAGGGTTTCGTCGTGAAGGGTTGACTCGCTGGGATTTCGGCGAGTTAACACCGAGTCACGAATACGAGCAGGGCGGAACTCAGCAGCGAGGTTTTCCCGCTCTGGTGGATTCAACTACATCGGTAACACTGGATTTATTAGCGACTCCAACTGCTGCGTTGGCGGCTTCACGCTTGGGTGTTGTCCGTTTGTTAATGTTGTCATTAAAGGACCTGGTTCGGTATTTGAAGAAAACTCTTTGTAAAGATACTTTGTCAATACTTCCTTTCGCCCAACTCGGTACACGTGAAGTCTTGGTTGATGATTTGATTAAGGCTGCAGTTGCGGCTAGTTGCTTGGGTGATATTGATCAGCTCTTGCCGCATGACAGTAGAAGTTTCGACCGGTGTTTGGCTAAAGCTAAGCCTCAGTTAGTGGCAGTTGCTATCGAATTTGAAAGTTCGCTAATTAAGGCATTAGAAAATTACCAAATTTTATGTGATCTACTTCAACAAAGGCGCGCTCATTTTGCAGTGCAATGTAAGGATATAGATCGACAGATTGAACGCTTGATATATCCAGGATTTTTGCAGCAAACAGGTTTTGCACGTATGCAACATTTGCCTCGATATTTACAAGCGGTTGTTGTTCGGCTAGAGCGATTGAGTGGAAACGGCCAGAATGATGCTCAATTGTGTGAAAAGTTATCATCTGTAGAGCGGCCACTCGAAACTCTGCTATATAAATACCCAGAAGCTTTGTTTTCTGATTTAGCAGTGGCGAATTATCGTTGGTTGCTCGAAGAGTTGCGCGTTTCACTTTTTGCGCAACAATTGAAAACGGCCGTTCCCGTATCTTTACAACGAGTCGCCAAAGAGTGGAAAAAAATAAATCACAGTCAATACCCAGCAGTGAATTAATCAACCTAGCCGCTCATACTGAACTGTATGAACGAGGGTCATTTATTAAAGAGAATCGGCACGAAAAAAAGTCTGCTGAAAGATCGGAATCGCCAAGAGGAAGTAAGCGTGAATTACGATAATTTACCTTCATATGATACCCAAGTTGCTTTTCAGCTGGGTGATGGCAAAGACGTTGCCATGGATAATGGGGTGTCAGCAGAATTAAAGGGTGCTGATAAAGAACAAGTAAAACTTAACCTTGTTCTTAAAGTCTGTGTTGAATCTATTTGGGTTTCAATGTCAAATGGTGAACAGCTACATATGCGCCACTTTATACCAGACCACCCGGAAGGAGTTGGGACTGGTAATCGCGCCTTTCAGCCTAAGCGGGTTTTTATGCTACATGGCGAAGTAGAATGTGGACGGATTTTTTACCACGAATCAGGTCGAGGTTTAGCATACCATTTTGCTAAATGTGGTTATGAAGTTTTTGTCGCAGACTTAGGTGGGCGAGGTCGAAGCTTACTTTATGACAACGAAACCTCTACGTTGACTATGCATGACCTTATTACAGAGGCGATACCAAGATTATTGCGAGCAACGAGCCAAGCTAGCTCGGCTGCTGCCGGCAGATTAGACACTGCAAAGCCTAATGGTCCGACGATATGGGTAGCCCACGGCTTTGGTGGAGTACTGATGACAGCAGCGTGGGCAAGGATGAGCCCGAGCCAGCGTAGTGCAGAGCAAATGATATTTTTTGGAAGTCGTAGAAAACTTAAAACAGCACATCGGTTAGCTAAAGCTTTTGTTAAGACGTTTTGTCATCCTCTAACGGCTAAATTGGTGAACTGGCATAAGGCTTTTCCCGCAACTCGGTTACGGTTAGGCTCAGCGGATGAGAATGCGCATTGGTTTCGTAAT
>JAJRPK010000014.1 GCA_024280785.1 Gammaproteobacteria bacterium | reverse complement strand
GATGTGACATTTTTTCTCGGTGGGGATAATTTAAATCCTGGTGACTCGCAAACGACTCTTAGTATCTATACGCCAGGCACCGGCGTTGCTGGCTCTACATTGTTAGGTGCATCAAGTAACAGCGTCGATACAACTAATGCTGCTGGCTCTGGCGATGCTTACGATTTCAGCAGTGCGGGTGCTGGTGGCGGTGTATCCTATACATTTAATTTCGCTGATCTGGCTCTGGATTACGAGACAACTTACCTTGCATTGTTTACTGCAGGTAATGGCGATACGATTCGACTGAGCATAACCCAAGGTTATGAAGGGAATCCTTGGGTGCAGGCATATGAGGCTGGTACGGGTGGTTTTGATGTCGGTGGAGTGTTCGATTACGATGCTAGTGGATGGTCAGGTGACACCAATGCTGATTTTACTGCATCGTTTTCAACCACCGTAGTCCCTGTTCCGGCCGCGGCTTGGTTGTTTGGTTCGAGTTTACTATTGAGCGGTGTTGTCCGTAAAAAATTGTCCAAATAAGCTCTGGTTAAATTTAATTTAACCCTTTTGTGAGGAGCGATGCCGGTCTTTAGATCGCGCATTGCTCTTCACAGTCTTTGTAGTTAGATATAGTTAGGTATAGTTAGGTATAGTTAGATATAGTTTTTTGAATTAGGATTGATAGGGATTTAGTCGGTTTTTATTGAGTCGGTCGGTCAATTGTAAATTGTATTGCCCGCTTCAAATAAATTGTGAACACAATAGTTAATACCATTTAGCGCCGCGGGGAAATTAAAGTGTTTCGAGAAAATGCAGTAATATATTTATCGTTGTTTATAGCGTTTTTTTCACACCCTTTAATGGCAGATGTCTTTTATAAAGGTGTTGACTTGTCCTATGTAAATCAAATGGAGGACTGTGGTGCGTCCTATTTTGAATCCGGTTTGGCCAAAGACCCTTACCAAATTATGGCAGATCATGGGGCAAATCTGGTTCGTGTCCGTTTATGGCATAACCCATTAGCCTGGCCCGCATACCCGACGTTGTACTCATCATTTGACGATGCGAAGTTAACGATTCAAAGAGCGCATTCATCAGGCATGAAAGTTTTGTTAGACTTTCATTATTCCGATACCTTCGCTGACCCTGGTAAACAACATATTCCTGCAGCTTGGGCCTCTTAAATCAATAATACTCCGGTGTTAGCCTCCGAAATTTACGATTACACCCATCAGGTGTTGTCTGATTTGGCGAGCGAAGGCTTGCTGCCAGAGTTCGTGCAAGTAGGCAATGAGACCAACGGTAATATTTTGAGCGGCAGTAACCCTTATCCGGTCGACTGGCCCCGTCAATCGACGTTGTTTAACTCAGCGATAAGCGCGGTCCGGGATATCGATACGGCGAACAATCGTTATACCAAGATTGTGCTTCATATAGCGGATCCTTCGCAAGCAAACTACTGGTTTGGCGAGGCTGAAAATAATGGCATAACGGATTACGATGTGATTGGTCTGTCTTATTACCCACAATACCACGGCAGTAACCTACCGCAAGTCGGTACAACCATAGAAAGTTTAAGAAATGCACATAAAAAAAATGTGATGCTGGTCGAGGTGGCTGTGCCATGGACGACGGCATTTAACGATGGCGCCAATAATATATTGAACTCTTTACCCAGTGGCTATGGTGGTGCGCCGAGTATTGCGGGTCAGCGTGATTGGTTGGTAGATACCGTCGAAGAAGTTCACGATCACAATGGTATTGGTGTGATCTATTGGGAACCCGGCTGGGTGTCTACCGGTTGTGCCACCGAATTTGGCGTGGGCTCTCACTGGGAGAACGCCACCTTTTTTGATTTTGGCAACAACCTGATTCTCGATGGAGGTGTTCAGTTTTTGGAGCAAGCAATCGCTCCGGTAATAAATTACGTGGCGGGCGTTCCCACTAATGGAGGGCAATGGGGGACTGGTATTACGGGGCAGGCATTTACACCCAAAGAAAATGCGGTGCCGAATCCGGGTTATCCGGGCTTCGTATACCTGCTGGAAATGAGCTTTACTCAGGGCGGAAATACCGGCGGGAGCATTGGTACGCGTCTGGATATCTACCGGCCTACCGGGTCAACACTTGCAACGTCTGAGTTGATTGGCTCCTCTATCAATACTGTCGACACTAACGCTATGGTCGATACCGTTTATACCTTTCAATTTGACGGACTTGAACTGCTGTTTAATTCAACCTACCTAGCCATTTTTAAGGATGACGCGGGTAATCCGCTGGCGCTTGGTTTGCTTCAGGGGTGGGAGGGTAGCACTTCGGTAGAGGAGTATTTAGAGGGAGGTGCGATTTTTAACTATGACAGTAATGGCTGGACTGAAGACACCAATGTTGATTTTTCAGCGACTCTTTCCACAGTCGAAGCAGTTTTACTTGAAGTCAATGTACCAGCACTAAGTTGGATTTATTTGAGCGTTCTACTTACCATGTTTTCAGCCGTTTTTCTATACCGTAAAAAATTATAGACAGTAAGTGTTAGATAAATATGGGGAGCTAGTGGAGTGATGTGTTTATTTAGCCTGGTTATATTTTTGCACTTAGTTTTTCACAATGGGCTTTTAAGTCGTAGCCGCATTTATTAAACCCGGTTTCTACCGGCTTAGCCATAAATTTCATCATCTCAGCGGCATCTTTACCGCTAAAATCATCAACCGAAATGTAACTGCAACGATGGTCGTTGAGTTTTGTAAGCCGCTGTGTACGTACAGCGTGAATAGTATCTTCGAGGCCATTTCTCATTCGCCAAGCGATTAATTCGTAGGGTTCGATCTGGCAGATATATTCAATTTGCTCTTGTAGCCCAGAGCCTAAATCTACCTGCATAACAATCGGGGAGTCAATGGCGAGCTCAGCTTCACAACTGGGGCAAAACGTATTCCAATCTCCGTAATGGGAAAAATCTACTAACACCTCCCATACTGTTTCTACCGGCGCATTGATGATAATTTCGTCGGAGCTGACTCTGTTTTTTGTAATCATATTTTCAGTTATTCGTTATGTTACTAATAAGGCGCTGGAAAAGAATGCTCTTTATTGCAAGGCCGTTGCTGGCAGGGATGCCAGCGTCGAACTATAGGGACATATTTATGTGTGTCTTGAAATAAAGGGCATTCTTTTCCAGCGCCTGGGTAGTAAATGGTTAAATGCTGCGATTTTAACATCATGCCTGATGGTAAGGTATTTTATCTTGGCTTTAAATCGTTTCTCGAAACCTTCATACTGTAGCCGAAAACTATAAACTATACGTGTGCGATTTGAACGGTTGATATTAATGGTACTCTAGCAAACATATAACAAAGGAACGGCGGATGTCTTTAAAAAATAGCAAAATTTTGATTACGGGTGCTACCGGCCAGTTAGCTTATTCGATTGTCTGCAAATTAGCTCCGGACAATACAGTACACGCGATTGCTCGTTTTAGTGCTCCAGACAGTGTCGATAAGCTGGAAGCCCTTGGCGTGACCTGTATCAAGCTGGATTACGCCAGTGATGACTTGGGCATTTTGGATGATGACTACGACTACGTGCTACATTTTGCTGTATATCAGCAGTCGAAAAGTACCGACTTCGATGAGGCTATTCGCGTCAATGCGGTCGGAACAGGAAAGCTGATGTACCACTTTCGCAATGTGAAAGCTTTTTTCTGCAGTTCAACTTGCTCTGTTTATAAGCCGCAGCAAAAACAACCTCCAGCAGAGTCGTCACCTTTGGGTGATAGCCAACCTGTTTTTTGCCCGACTTATTCCTTTTCTAAAATAGCGACCGAGGCGGTCGTTAAGTTTACTTCCGAGCAGTTCAATATTCCTACCGTTATAGCCCGAATGAATGTCTCCTACGGGCCAAATGGCGGTCTGCCGGTCATACACCTTGAGTCAATTCGTAAAGGCGAAGCGGTCTACCTTCATCCCGATAAGCCCAGTAACTATAACCCGATTCACGAACAAGATTATTTTGAAACCATGGTAGGTCTGTTAGATCATGCTGCCAGTCCTCCTGTGGTGGTTAACTGGGCTGGCAGTCAGACCGTGAGTGCAGAAGAGTGGTGTGAATACATGGGCGAACTTTTAGGTGTCGAACCTAAAATTGTCTATACCGACAAAATGATTCCCGGTTCGCCTTGTGATATGACATTAATGCACTCTTTAGTCGGTGAGACAAAAGTAGACTGGCACGAAGGCGTACGAGAGTTAGTTGAATTGGGTGCTACCGATAATAGAAATAAGTAAGACTGGCTACCGAGGCGTTTGAACAGGATATCCTGTTCAAACGCCTTATTAGTATGCACCTATTGGGGCGCGGTGGCGGGGGTGATATTAATGCGATAGTGTTTGACTGGCAATAATCGATAGATAAGTGGAAACGATGACTGATAATTCAGATAAAAAGAGCACGTTTGAGCCCTCCGATGAAACACATGAGCGTCCAGCGACCGTTCGCGCTAAAGAAAAATTTTCGTCGGGAGGTAGACCGTGGATGCTTATTTTGCACGGCAAATGGGGATTGGCTATCGACAAAGTTATCGTCTGGATTACCGGCTATTCACTGATGACAGCTCAGTATGCTTGGTCAACAAGGCAGCCGTATACCCCCACTTTAATGATAAAAACTATTGGCGCGAAAAGTAATGAACTTAGAGTGGCATGCTTACCTTATTATCGAGTAGGTAACGATTTGGTATTGCGTGGAAGTAATGGGGGAGGAGCCACTGATCCGGGCTGGGTTCATAACGCTCGCGCTAATCCGAACGCCTGGATTAGGGTGGCGCGAAAAAGTCGATCTGTTCATGTTCATGTTGCTAGTGGTGAAGAGCGTGAGCGACTCTATGCAGAACTCTGCCAGCAAAGCGTTTCGACAGAAGCGTATCAGAAAATGTGCGCGCCGCGTGAATTGCCCTTGGTAGTGCTGCGGGATTGGGCGGATGTCGAAGAAAAATAAAAGTTGAATTTTTCCTCAAGTAAAAGATCCGTATTACACATCTGTACGTAAAGGTTCAGTTGAATCGAGTATCAGTTGGTGTAGTTCACCGCCATTAAAAAGAATTTCGATATGTTGGATTAAACCATTGGCAATTTTAAAACGTGTGGCTATCCGCATTCTCATTTCAATTCCGTGAAGCTCTAGCGAGAATCGTGCGTCGACGTAAGGGTCCTCTACGACCCAAACGATATCGTGAATGGCTTTGTTGGCTTGATAGGCGTCGTTAGCAAGAAGTTCACGAAGTTGTTTGGCGTTACCACCTGTTTCCCAGCCCATTTCGATTCGTATGCAGTCATCAGCAAATAGGACTTCTTCGGGCCTGTGATCTAATAGGCCTTGATAAAGATAAGTGCTGGCTATTGCGATTAATTCGTCTCGATGGCTCATTGCGTTTAGACTCTCAGTGAGATTTGGGTGGATTTGTCAGTGGCGGTGTTCGCTAGGCACTTGTATTCTAATACATATTGTTTGGCCCCGTGCCTGATTCGCTAATAAGGCATTTGAAAAGAATACCCTCTGTTTCAAGACCGTTGCTGGCAGGGATGCCAGCGTCGAACTATAGGGACATATTTATGTGTGTCTTGAAACAGAGGGTATTCTTTTCAAGTGCCTCGGTAGTAGCCCTATCAAAAAAATGATTCATTAGTATTAGACATTGGTATTAGAGAGGTTAAGAAAAATGTTACTGGCAGGAAAGGTAGGTCTGGTGACCGGAGGGGGGGATGGTATTGGTCGGGCAACAGCGATTACTTTTGCCAAGGACGGTGCCAAAGTAGCGGTGGCAGATATTCGGCTAAAAGCGGCAGAAGAAACTGTATCGCTGATAAAAGCATTAGGTGGTGAAGCGATTGCCATTGAAGCTGATGTGTCGAACGAAGAATCGGTGAAGGCAATGGTCGAAAAAACTGTTGCTACTTTTGGTTCCTTAGACTGTGCATCGAACAATGCGGCATTGGGCGGTGGTTTTAATATGATCCCTGACGTGGAAGCGGATAATTGGGATCGTTGCCATAGCGTAACGCTAAAAGGTGTCTGGCTCTGCCTGAAATATGAGATCCCAGCCATGTTAGCTAACGGTGGAGGTGCGATTGTCAATATTGCATCGTTGTCGGGGGTGAGAGGTGAAACGATGCAATCACCCTATAGCGCCGCAAAGGGTGGGGTTATTGCGCTGACAAGAACAGCAGCAGCAGAATATGCACAAAAAGGGATTCGTGTTAACGCGGTGAATCCTGGTGGCATCCGCACCAAAGCGTTGGTTGGCTACTTCAAATCGGTTCCCGGTGCAGAGAAAGAAACGGCGGGCGTTCACGCTATGCGTCGACTGGGTGAGCCCGAAGAAATTGCCGATGCAGTGGCTTATTTGTGTTCTGACCGGTCCTCCTTTATTACCGGTCACGCGTTGAATGTTGATGGGGGTATAATGGTTAACCCTCACACTATGTAACGCTGCCGCCATACAAATATAATTTATTGTGTTGTTAATTTTCTCATAGTATTGATTTGAATCAGGAAATAGGCCAACAAGGCTGCTTAAAATGATGTTCTATGACTGACATAGAAACAGCACTTATAGGGAGCGATATGAGCAATATTTTGTATAAAAAAATGGCCGGAACAGCAGCGGTTTTCTTATTAGCAGACTATGGCAAAGCGTCTCCAGTAGAGAGAGATGGAATGGTTTGGAGTGATAAAGAGCTACACTTAGAGGGCTTACCATTAAAGAGACAAGAAAAACCAATGATCGCTACAGTGTTAGCGTTAGAGGGTTTGGAGGACTATGACCCCGCGAGTAATGGCGATATTAGAAGGGTAGAAGCGCTGAATGAAAATTTTATTTACTACGATAAAATCTCTGGCTGGGTGCAACTTGCGATGGCAGAGTCAGTCATGGAGTAATAGCCTCACAATGTTTCTGTATTAGATCCATGCTAGTTAAATTTAAAAAGGGATGGTGTTTGCTATTTCTTTTTAGCGGCTTAGCGGCTTACTAATAGGTAATAGGGCCTTTGAAAAGACTCCCCTTTATTTCAAGACACGCATAAATATGCCCCTATAGCTCGACGCTGGCATCCCTGCCAGCAACGGTCTTGAAATAAAGGGGAGTCTTTTCAAATGCTTCGGCAGTATAACTCGCATTCATTCAAGCTGTAGCCATCTATAGAGAAATATAGCTAAGTCGTTAGAATGAATACCCCGCCATTAGACTGTAAACTATAGGGTCTATTTCTATGTCGGCACTGATTTTGCTGCCGTTATCAAATCGGATCGTAGCCTTAGTATCGATGTCGATCCAGCGAGCTGATACGTTTAAAGACCAATGTTCGTTGATTTGATAATCTAGGCCTGCCTGTGCGGACAATCCCCAAGAGTTATCCAGGTCAACGCTGGCGCCAGTTAATCCAAGAGTGGCAAAGATATTGTCGGCTTCGGTCGTTGTCCCTTCACTAAAAAACAAGGTGTAATTTAGCCCCAGTGCAACGTAAGGCTGAAAAGAATTTTCGACGTTGAAGTGGTAAACCGTGCTTAAAGTAGGAGGTAGCTGCTTAGCGTTAGCTATATTTACACCGGCTAGAGCCCCAGTCCCCGTTGCAGTGTGTTCAAATGGCGATGCAGCGAGTAATTCAATGCCCCAGTGATCGCTTAGCCTATATTCTATCGTTAGCCCTAATTGACTGTCCCTATCTAGCCCCAGTTTTTCAGTACCTACGGCATTGATAAAGTCAGTACGTGAACCGTTTAATGCCAGTTGATCGCTGCTTTCGCGTGGCTCGACGGTAGTTACGCCAGCACGCACGGTCCATTTTCCTTTATCGCCAGCCATTACTTGATGTGTAGAAAAAAGTAACGTGGATATCACCATTGTTGTGGCAATGCTTACCATTCTGTTCATGTAACCCTCTCTCGGTAATGGAAGATAAATTAAATTACGAGTGAGATTAAACCGTAGAATGGGGAAAATAAAATTGATCTAGATTAAGATAGTAGATAAATGATCATTAATTTTTATACTTATGGTCTTCGCTAAAAATAACTTCCAGTCGAAGAGAAATTGAGGCCGCAGCGCGGCGTCTTGTTGAATATCCAGACAATGAACCGGATTCCACTTCGTCCAGGCGCCATTGGTAAGCAGGTTCAACTTCTGCGTATAACCATTTTCGCCAAAGCTGCATTCGGTAGAGTAATCCGATAGCATATTTTTCTGTTTCATAATCGGGGCGAGTGTGGCCGTTAACTTGAATGTAGTATGAGGCTGCATGCTTTTCATTGGATATACGCTGAAGCCGCAGCAAAGACGTCCAGTCGACACCATTAGTTTGGTCAGCATAATGGAAACGATTTGTCCACCGTAACGCGGTGGTCTCGGAAAGCTCTCTGTCAAAATTAATGTAGCTTTTGGAGCCAAAACCTTTGGTATCTTGCCAGTATATTTCTTCAGTAAATCGCGCCTGGACTTTCTGGCTAAGATTCAGTTTATAGCGATATCTTGCTGCGAGCCTGAGCGTAAGGTCAGAGCGAAGCCCCGCTCTATAATCTAATCGGCCACGTTTATTTTTGTTTTGAGTTAGCTGAAGGTCAACATTGGTTCGATTGTCTTCGTCGCCTATTGTGCTTTCTATATCACGTACTTCAGTTAGCACGTCATCGCTTTCACGAGAAAACACTAAGCTCAACCTGTTTTTTGCTTGCGGTAAGTGCACCTTACCGCGAAAATCCAGCTTTTCTTCACTATTTCTTTCTTCGTCCCAAGTGTAACCATAGCGAACCCGCACAAAAGAGTTTGCTGATTCTATATCGTGGCTGGCGCTGCCAAAAAAGCCGTCGATTCTACGAGCTAGCGCGTCAAATCGGCCACTGATGTATTGGTGTGAGCTGTCGGCGATATTTGATTTTTTTGTCGTGGCGGCCGGTTCGGCGGAGTCTGGTTCGGTGACAGCATTGCCCGGGAATCCCTTTTCGCGTTGTTTTGTCGCTTGCCCTGAGGGCAGTTCTGTAGAAAGCTCTGTAGATGGTTCTGCAGATAGTTCTGTAGGTTGTTCCCGAGATAATAGCTCTGGCTCTAAAGCAGAGTCAGAATTGCCATCAATGATTTGCGCGTAGCTCAGGTTTGAGGCAATTAATGATAACACAAAAGTAATCGAAAAATGACGGCTCGACCGTGCGATAGAGCTTCGCGGTTGTGGGTGGGCTTGCAATGAGGTGTTGCTAACTTTTTCTAACACACGGGCGGGCCATTTTAATACTGATTGGCTTATTCGAAGAGGGCGTCTACATGGGATCACCCTCCGGGATTAAACGGGTGAGTCTGGTCGGATACAGCATGCATAATTGATATAACTTGATGAATGCTTGTGATATAGCTGCCAATCGAATAAATAAGTTCTTTAAATTTTAGCTTACTCTGGAAAGGCAGCAAGGCCATAGGTGGTTAAGGACTAAGCAATTGCACCGCGAATGAGCTTATATCTGCCTTGAGTGAGACCTAAGCCTCAATTTCGCAACGAACTATTTTCTTGATTTAGGTCATTACATGATTAGCGCTTATCCGGCATAATCTGATGGCTTTTTTACAGAAATTCTTTTTTATCAGCCTTTAGTCGTTGAGAACCTCGCATCGTGCGCCTCTTTTTTTGTGAGCTTTAATCATTAAACTGACGAGCTTTGCAATGCGAGTTTCTAACTCTCGACTTTTCATTACTTATTAAAGGATGTGCAATGTCATCAGCATTTAGGGTGGATTCGTCTCGCTATAATTATCGTGTCGTGCGCCAGTTTGCTATCGCTACGGTGCTGTGGGGCATTGTTGGTATGTTGGTGGGGGTAGTTATTGCGGCCCAATTAATTTGGCCCGATCTTAATATTGGCCCTTGGTTTCACTTTGGCCGTCTGCGACCTTTGCATACTAATGCTGTTATTTTCGCCTTTGGTGGGTGCGCGCTGATGTGCACATCGTTATATGTGGTGCAGCGAACCTGTCAAGTGCGATTAATCTCAGACGGACTTGCCGAAGCAATGTTCTGGGGCTGGCAGTTGGTGATTGTAGCCGCTGCTGTTACGTTGCCGCTAGGTTGGACTAGTGGTAAAGAGTATGCCGAACTCGAATGGCCAATCGATATTTTGATTACACTCGTTTGGGCGCTGTATGCCATTATCTTTTTTGGCACCATAATGCGTCGAAAAACCCAACATATTTATGTGGCAAATTGGTTTTTCGCAGCATTTATTATCGCCGTTGGAGTTCTTCACGTGGTTAATTCGCTCGCCATTCCTTCT
>JAJRPK010000419.1 GCA_024280785.1 Gammaproteobacteria bacterium | reverse complement strand
GGCAATTTACTCGGCCGGATTACAATCGACGATATCGTTGACGTTATTCGTGAGGATGCCGATCACTCGTTAATGAGCATGGCCGGGCTAGATGAAGAAGAAGATACTTTTTCTCCGGTAGTAAAAACGGCTCCTCGCAGAGTGCTATGGTTAGGGTTAAATCTCATTACCGCTTTTATCGCTGCCGCGGTAATAAACTTGTTTCAAGGCACCATTGATAAAGTTGTGGCGTTAGCCATATTGATGCCTATTGTCGCCAGTATGGGCGGTGTTGCTGGTACACAAACATTGACTATTATTATTCGTGGACTAGCGGTAGGGCATATAGAAAAACACAATCAGCGCTGGTTAATCACTCGCGAACTTTATGTCGGCATCATAAACGCCCTGTTATGGTCGGCTGTTGTAGCCGTTGCCGTTGTCCTTTGGTTTGACGACATAACCATTGGCATTATCATTGCCGCAGCCATGATAATTAATCTTATTACTGCTGCACTGGCCGGCGCCATATTACCCCTAGCGCTTCGCTCGTTAAATATTGACCCCGCTCTCGCCGGCGGTGTCGCCCTTACGACAATAACCGATGTAGTAGGCTTCATGTCTTTTCTTGGTTTGGCCACACTATTTTACGCCTAACGCTATTTAACACTCAGATTCATATAACATGTAGCAATACTAAATTATGGCAAGAAAAAAAAAATACCCTGAATTACAAGGTGGCTATCCTGACCAAGAAGCTGATGGCTATCCTAATCAAAAAGCTGATGGCTCCCCTAATCAAGAAATTGAAGTCGTCAGCAAAAGTCAGCTCAAACGCGAAATGCATGAACTGCAAAATCTTGGCAAACAGCTATTAGATTTAAAGATCAGTGACCGAGAAACATTTGATCTATCCGCCGAACTCCTTGAAGCACTGATAGTTGCCACTCGAATTAAACACAGAGAAGGGCTTCGCCGACAGATGCAGTTTATCGGCAAACTGATGCGTAAAGAAAAAGAACAGTCTATCGATGCCATCCAGACCTTTATGCAGCAAAAGCAATATCACCACAATCAGGTAAAACAAAACCATCATTTAATTGAGCAGTGGCGCGACAAAATCCTCAGTTCTGAATCAAATGCCATTGAAGAGTTTCTTCAACTTTACCCTTCCGCTGACCGGCAATGGCTCCGACAAATTACTCGCCAAAGCCAGCTTGAAGCGAAGAACAACAACCCCGCCGCCGCCCGCAAGCTTTTTTCCTATATTCAAGAGTTAATCAGCAATAAAAATTAATTCTCTTGCCCTGTTTTTTTAAACGCTCTCTAAAAGTCCCCTTTACGCACTATTTCATCACTCTGGCAAACACTGTAGTATTAGCCCTCGATGCCAAGACTGGCACAAGCCCAATCTTGGCTCATCCAGTTCACTAACTCTATGGATTGATATTATTTTTGAATAAAATCATATACTTATCTATACCATTGATTAGCGCATTCGCAATCTGGGGCTGGTTGAGTCTGCCATTAGAGGATCATCAACATTCCCAAAAACCTGACAATCTTAAAAATAAATCACAAACCAACTCTGATCATTTGATCGCGTCCAACAATAAAGTGCCTACACCTAACTCGACCAACGCAGCAAACACCTCGTCAACCCGCACAATAAATCCACAAGATCTACAGCTCAGTGAGCAACAACGTTTATCCCAACTGATAGATAAACGCTTAACACCGGTGATGAAGCAAGAGATAAACGACATGCTTAACCCTCCCGGGCTAACCTATCCGGACATAAAAACAGAATACGGTAGCTACGTTGATCTTTCGAAAAAATCCTCTTCAGTCACCATTGCGCTGATTGATGATGATGGCAAACTAGTGGTGACCGATATCACCCATCCATTGCCAATATCCCAGCAACCTTGACCAGTAAATTGGGCCGGTAACTTAGACCAGTGACTTAGAATTGTAAGGAAGCAAACTCAATGCTAAAAAGTAGCCATAAGATATGTCTCTATATCTGCCTATATAGGTGTTCTTAAGTATGCGCTCTCAGCCGCTGGCCAAAACATTAATCGCGGGTTTAACCTTAATAATAGCGTTCGCCGCCAATGCTACGTCTATTTCCCTCAACATTCTGGACATTGCAGGCGAAGGACTTAACGATGCAACTCCCGCCTCACCGGTTGGCGGCAATAGTGGCACAACGATCGGTGAACAACGACAAATCGTTTTTCAATTTGCCGCTGATTTCTTTGCAGAGATTATTGATAGCTCCGTACCCCTCATTATTGACGCCAAATTTGACCCTCTGCCCTGTTCGTCAGGATCTGGCACATTGGCTAATGCCGGGCCATCTACCGTACACACCGGTTTCGCCTTTCCCTTTTCTAACACTTATTATGTGCAAGCATTGGCTAACAGTTTTCAGGGCTCTGACTTGAGCGGCCAAAGCGATGTTTTTATGACATTCAATAGCGACATCGATAATAACAATAGTTGCTTAAACAATAAAAACTGGTACTACGGATTGGATGGGAGCATCCCAGGTTCAGATATCGATTTTTTGTCTACCATTATGCATGAATTTTTACACGGTTTAGGCTTTATATCGCTGGTTAATCTCACAACGGGAGCTAGATTTAACAACAGAAATGACGCTTTCATACTAAAGCTTGAAGACCATAGTCTTGGGCAAACCTGGGGTCAAATGAATAATGCGCAACGAGCCGCATCGGTGATTGATGACCCCGACTTGCACTGGGTCGGCGCTAACGTCCAAGCAAATATCGGCACGTTGTCAGGTGGCACCAATCAGGGACATGTTCGGATGCATGCACCTGGCACTTTATCTACAGGGTCATCTGTCTCACACTTTAGCACTGCGCTTTCTCCCTTCGAGCTATTAGAACCCATTCTAACAGGGGCAGTAAATTCCATTGGGCTTGCCAAAGATGTGTTAAAAGATATTGGCTGGGGTACCTTTGCCAGCGACCCGCCTGTTATTGCCAGCATTAACGACCTAACAATTCTCAACGCAGCACGCACTCCCGTTAGCTTTGCCATTATCGATAACGACAGCGGCATTGCCAGCGTAACGACCACCGCTACATCCTCCAACCCCAGTCTTATCGAAAACAGCTCGTTGGTGATTACCGGCACTGGCCGATTACGACAGTTGTCGATTACTCCAGTGATGGCTATGTCCGGCAGTGTAGATATCACCGTAACTGCCTCCGATGGCAGCAATAACGACGTCCGTATATTCACCGTGAACGTCGTGTCTAATTTTCCTCCATCCGTTGTCATTACCCT
>JAJRPK010000418.1 GCA_024280785.1 Gammaproteobacteria bacterium | reverse complement strand
TATGATACGATCGTTCAAGACTTATATTGCGGCCGTTTCAGGGTCGAAAGTAATCTTCATTTCTTTGACGGCCACAATAAAGTTTGACATTAAATTATTGGGCTTCTCGGCCAACTGTGGATTGCGTAGTCGGGGTATAAACTCTTCAAACATAATGATCAATTCTTTACGTGCCAAATGTGAACCTAAACAAAAGTGTTGGCCAATGCCGAAGGCTCGGTGTTGGGTTCGTAAATCAGGCATGCGTTGCGCTCGAGTGACGTCAAACACATCGGCATCGTCACCAAAGGTTTCTTTTTCACGGTTTACCGACGGGTAGTGCAGGCGAACAATATCGCCTTTTTTGATTTGCATACCGTCGAGTTCAACATCTTCCATTGCCGTTCTTTGCATGAAAATAAACGGGGTGTAAAACCGTAATATTTCTTCGATAGCTCCGGGGATTAACGAGGGATCGTCAATCAATTTTTGCATTTGTTCCGGGTGTTCTATTAACAACCGCATACCCTGACTCGTTGCTGTGCGAGTGGTCTCTACAGCCCCCACAACTAACAATAAAAAGAACGAACAAAATTCTATTTCGTTAAGTATTTCACCTTCTACAGTACCGTTAAGAAGTGCATGAATAATCGTGCCTTCCTGTGGGTCGTTGCGGTGTTTTTCCGCGAGTTCCATAGCCATGCCAAAAAGCTCGGCAGCCGCGTTTTCGACATCATCTGGCTCAGTGACTATGCCGGGGTCATCTGCACCAAGAATGACATCTACACAACGACTAAATGTAAGTCGTCGGTCGTCGGGAAGCTCCATCAGTGCGCAAATTACAAATAAAGGCATCTCAGCCGCTACTTCAGAAACAAAGTCACAGTGTCCTCTAGCTGCAACCTGATCAACAATATTTTTAGCAGTTTGCTTCATCAACGGTTCGAGCTTATCAATAGCGCGAGCAGTAAAAGCATTTTTAACCACGCGCCGATATTTAATATGGTTGGGCGGGTCCATGTTGATGAGAATCATCCCCGAGGCCTCCATTTTCTCTGGAGTAGGATCGGGAATGGGCGCAGAGCCATTTTCTGCAGAAGAAAACATGGCAGGATTTTTTGAAATAAAGTCTAAATGCTCACGTTTGGTGATAGACCAGAATTTACCGTGTGGACCCCAACCATCTTGCAGCGACACAGGGCACTTTTCGCGCAGAGTTTTAAACGCATCGTAAGGAACCGTATCGTTATACGTTTGTGGATTCATTAAATCGAATTGAAAGGGACAGGATTCACTCATAACAAGGCTCGGATAGAAATTTGACTAGTTGGCTATGGCGAGCGGGGTCACCTATAGGGGGTATGATTGTACAAGCATAACCTCAGGGCGAAATGCTCGTCAATAGACAAAATATTAAATATGTCTAATTTATCGCAAAAGTTGATACCGTACCGAGGATAGAGTATTTCAATTAAAGGAAACAAAAAGGGGCAGGCACGCTGTGTTTTGTTCAATGGCTGGTGTTTGAGAGGTAAAAAGAATTAAACTTCGCGGCCTATGACTAAATCGACTTCTTGGAAAGCTGATCCCAATGATCCTGTGTACGATGAAATGCGCCTGCGCATATTGTCTAGCGCGTCAGAAATCATATTGGAAACCGGTATTAGCAGACTACGACTTGACGGTGTAGCTAAGCGGGCGGGTGTGTCTCGCTCTTCGCTGTATCGTTATTTTGATAGTAAAGAGCAGGTGGTTTACGAATTACTGGTTTATGAGTTTAATAAATTGGCGGAACGAATGACGCGCGAAACTCAATCGATTAACGATCCAGTAGAACGGCTATTAGAAGCAGTGGTTTTATCGGTGGAAGCTTATCGGCAAGACCCTAATATAAGAAAGTTAGTGGGGCCGGGAAATGAGTATAGTATTGGGGTGATTTCTTTTGCGCTGGAAAGAATAACAGGGCGGATAACACCTTTTATTAGAGAGTTCGGTTTTTTTGCTAATGAAACACTAAGTGTTCGAGAGAAAAAGAATGATTATCTGGCGCGTTGGTTGATGAATATTATATTTTCGCTGGGTGTTTTTGGTTGCGGAGGGCTCTCTACTAAAGAGGAGAAAGCCATGCTGAAAGCCATGCTGGTGCCCATTCTTTCCAGTTAAAAAAATTAAAGGCCTGCGTTATCCGCAATTTGTTCTGCGACGTCTAAGTAATCTTCAACCCGTTTGGCAACTTGACCTAACGATGCCACTTTCATTCCGCCCGGAGCGCCCTTTTTTAAACGGGTATAAACCCCCTCGACAATACAAGCTTGCTTCCACCAGCTAAAGGCCATATAAAATTCTATATCAGATAAATCAAAGCCGGATTTCTTGGCGTAGAGCGCTATAAGGTTTTCTCTGTTGGTAAATGACCCCGCTAATGTGGGTGGGTCTAACAGCCAGGTTATGGTGTCTTTTGGCTCCGCCCAATAAAGCAGTGACCAGACAAAATCTGCAATGGGGTCACCTATGGTACATAGTTCCCAATCGAGTACGGCTGCAATAGAAAAGTCGTCGTTTAAAACGGTATTGTCAAAGCGGTAATCGCCGTGTGCTAAACCGGGCGCGGCTTGCTCTAAGGGTACTTTCTTACTTAGACGCGAATGCAGCTCATCCAGTAAAGGGAGTTCGCGGGTTTTTCCTGCTGCAATTTGCTTATTCCAGCGAGCTAATTGTCGTTCAACATAATTGTTGCGCGACTTGGCTAAGTCGCCCAGCCCTATGGCATCAATATCTAAAGTATGAAAGTTGACTTGTACATCAATTAAAGATTCGGTCGCGATTTGGCACTGAGCAGGAGTCATGTTGGCTACTGAATTTTGGTCGCGGATGATCAGGCCTTCGACAAAGCTCATGACATAAAACGGAGCATCGT
>JAJRPK010000417.1 GCA_024280785.1 Gammaproteobacteria bacterium | reverse complement strand
GGCTCGATAAGCTATTTCACTTACTCGAAACTCCTAAAAAGGTTGTTGACTGTTTTCCTGCGTTGTTCCGAAACCCAATAACGGATTCAACGATTAGTCTAGCTGCAGGAGAAACCATGGCCCATTTAAATTGTTTGATTGGGCGAAAAATGGTGACCTACGAACAAGATGAAAATGGTGTGAATTGGTATCGGCAGCTTGCCGAAGCGGTGCAATTTGAGTGAATGATCTTTGACTGATAAAACCATGCTGAATAATAAGTAGGGATTGAATGTAAATGAGCCCGGTGGAAAGAGAAATAAAAAGAGAAATAAAAATATTTTCAGATGTTCCTTCTACACGCCCACTATGGATGAGAGCCATTAACACGGCGGGGCGGATAGCCCCCAATTACAAACGGCCCTCGGCAAAGCTTTGGTGGGACGCGGCGATAAAACGTCAGTCAGGTGACCCAGGTAAACCCGGCGAGGATGCGCGGCAAGCATTGACGGCATTAACCGAGTCGATTAATGCAGAAAGCAAGCTAAATTTAATTGGTAAGATAGCGGCTTACGACGATACCGTTAGAATGGCCTGTAATCATCTTCGCATCGCCAATCTTTTACACGATCGACCTGAAATATTATCTACAGAGCTACCGGCTCCGGTTTTCATAATAGGTTTGCCGCGCACAGGAACAACGGCATTGCACCAACTCATGTCGCAAGATAAGCGTAGCCGAACGATTCCCTATTGGGAGAGTTTTGACCCTATTCCTCCTAACGAAGGGCCCGATAGGAGAGTGGCCAAGGTTGACAAAATGTTGAGGCAGTTAGAACAGTTTTCACCGGATTACCATGCGATTCATCCGATGACGGCGGAGATGGCAGAAGAATGTGTTGCTTTGTTTATGAATGAATTGCGAACCCTTCAATTTGATATTCAGTATTACGCGCCTTCTTATGTAAAGTGGTTACTGGCAGAAGATGCGCGCATTGCCTATGAAGGGTATCTTCGTCAGCTACAAATTATTCAGTTTTATCGACCCACGGGCGAGCGACTGGTCTTAAAGGACCCGACCCATTTAGTGCACTTAGATACAGTGCTCAAAGTTTTTCCCAACGCAAAAATTATTTTTACCCACAGAGATCCCGCTAGTTCTTTAAGTTCGGTTTGCAGTTTGTATGCACATACACGGGCTATTTTTAGCGATGATGTTCATCCTCACTTAGTGGGCAAAGAAATTATGGAAGGCTATTGGCCTAAAGCATTGGACCGCGCTCAAATTATTCGCGGTGGCTTAGCTGCAGAGCAATGCGTTGATGTGCGTCAGGCAGATTTATCGCGTGACCCTATAGCAACAATAAAGAACATTTATGAGGTTTTGCGATTTGAGTTTGACGATGCAGTAGAGTGCTCGATGCAGGATTTTTTGCAGGCAGAGGCGGTAAAAAATAAAAACAGTCATCGCCATAGCGCCGAAGATTTTGGTTTGACGGTAGGGGGCATTCGGGAGCGGTTTAAGGGGTACATTGAAGATATGGGTTTAATCGAATAATTTTGAGCACCACCAACTTGTTTGAATAAACAGCTCGAAGGCAGTTTTTAGCGCAGACATTAAATATTTTAATACACGATTGTTATTAGCGAGGAAAACAGATGCTTTTAGGGACCCTAAAACAAATTTGGCGTTATCCGGTAAAAAGTATGGGTGGCGAATGTGTCGAAGCAGCCACCGTTAATAACCATGGTTTAACCGGCGATCGCTGCTGGGCTGTGCTTAATGCCGAGAACAAAGAAATTAGTCATGCTAAACGTTGGCCGGATTTATTGAATTTTCGTGCTGCACTACTGGCAAGTAGTGAAATACTCGGGGCTGTACCTGTCGACGGTGCTTTATTGGGTTATGGCGATGACGTTCCTGACGTCGATATCTATTGTCCGAATGGCGGTGTTCTTCGCAGCAATACGCGTGGGACCGAACAGTCTTTGTCGGAACACTTGGGTAAGTCTGTATTATTGGCGCCGTTGGCACCGCCTGGCGATGTGAATCACTATCGGCTCGCAGAAGCTCGTACAGAGGAGTCTATCGCCGCAGACATTCAATTATTGCCGGGCGAGGACTTTCCGGATTTTAGCAGTGCTCCCGAAGAAATTATGTTGGCGTTGGCCGAGTGCGTAACCCCACCGGGTAGTTATGTCGATGGTTTCCCTTTACATTTGTTAACGACCAACTCTCTACAGTATTTGGCCGAACACGGTGGGGTAGAGGCCGTTGTTGAGCGCTATCGACCCAATCTGTTGATAGAACCTACAGAGAGTCTTGCTCAGCTTACGGAAAATGATTGGATTGCTTATCGGCTACAGATTGGTGAAGTTATAATTAGTATTCACAGCCGAACTATTCGTTGCAGTATGCCTTCGCGTGAGCAGAAATGGTGCGGATTAAAGGCTGAGAAAACAATGGCTAGGGCGATGGTCGATCATTGCGAGCGTCACCTGGGTGTCAATGTCTGGGTAGAGAAAAGCGGTCGTTTGGCTGTTGGCGATGAGGTTCTTTTACTCTCCGGGCAATAAAAAATGCTTGAGCCAATGTTTTTCTTGTTGGCTAAAGTTATCCGTTATAACTTTTATCAATAAATATTAAAAAGGTATTTCTATGCCAAATGATCCGATCAATCCCAATAGTTTGTTCAAAACGCCAGGCTTTCATCAGGCAGTGGCCTGTACCCATAATAAAGGAAGTAAAACGATTTATGTCGCTGGACAGGGCGCTTACGATGCTGAAATGAACTTGGTGGGTGTCGGTGATTACCGTGCGCAAACGGTGAAAGCCTTTCAAAACTTAGCGTTGGTTTTAAGCGAAGCTGGAGCTACTCCCAGCGATGTGGTCAGTAGCCATATGTTTGTGGTGGGATTGAACGCTAAATCAACCGAGCAGTTTATCCTGGGTATGAACGAAGCCTTGGATGGTCAGCCTTTTCCCGCTAACGCTTCCAGCTTAATCGGCGTGGAGGCGCTGGCATACCATGAAATGCTGGTAGAAATATCAGCGGTGGCGGTCGTTGATCTTTAGAAAATTAACACGGACACAAAAGTTAACAAACTAATAGCGGCACATACCGTAAAGCCTGATCAATTAGCCATGTTTGTATGGCGGCCGGTAGTCGGTTAAATCGCCTGTGATGTAGAACCCCAAACATGGAAGCACAGCTTAGAAGTGTCCAGCTTAGAAGTGTCTGCCCCAGTGGGGTATTGCCGGAGACGGGTTCAAGATTGCTTTGAAGTGTTATATTTCGATTAAAATATAACCAGATACTAAGCCATCTCTATAACATTGCCGCTCCATAAGGTAAAATTTTAACCAACAGGTCTTGATTAAAGAGAAAGCCTCGTGTAGCGTGAGCGTCAGAGTAATCTTTGCACATAATTGTAACAATGAACTACTGTTGAGTTTGCTCTAAAACAAGTGCTGGTTCTCCCCTGAGCGAGTATTTGGGTAAGACAAATAATTATAATTTTTCTCTCTAAGTTCGAAACTGAAATTGTAGTTGTTTGAGTAGGATTAAAAATAGTTTTTAGCAGTACGGCAAGTTTTTAAATGTGCATAGATTTACTCTAGATAACACTAGGGTTCGTGCCTCCAAACTTCTGTACTTGAATGCTAAAAAGCGAATCCTGGAGACCCTGCCTTGGCAGCAGTCACATCTGGATTGTTGTAGCTTTTAGATTTTCTTGTTAAGAGAAAATCTCATTTCTTGATGCTATTAGATTGATTTGAAACAAAAATGAAAGATCAACTTAGCTAAGCTGCGTCGTTTAATTGCGACTCCATCAATCCATATAGGGTAGGTTTCAATATGTTGGCAACAATCGTGCACAGATGCGGTAAATTATCTAGGCGTTCTCGACAATTTATTTCTTTTGGTTCACTCGTCGCTCTTTTAATAGTAGCAACTCATGCATCAGCGGCACCAATTTCTGGCACTCTTGTTGTGACGGGTTTAGGAGAGACAGTGCAAGATGTTGGTGGCAACAATATTGGGGTAGATTTTGGTGACGATAGTTTAACTCCTTTGTTTTTACCTAATATAGGCGCTATTGCCTCTGATGGCGTGTTTGATACTGATGTGTCTGGGGGCTCGGCCTTTATTGATGTGCTTGGAAGCCTATCAGATGGACTTGGATCTTTTTCAGCGCAATTCCGTGACTTTAGTGCCGCTGGTACTGTGGATGGTTCAGGAACGTTGCTGACTTATGGGATCTATACAATTGAGTTTACCAGCTTAGAGGCTGTGGTTCCGACAGCTGGTAGTACACTAGGATCTGTAGACTACGGCGGCTTTGGTATGATTAAGAGCGCAGGTTTTGATGATACTGTTGTTTCTTGGGTGGTGAACGTTAATGGCGGGACGATTATTATCGATGTGAATACCTCAGGAGAACTTCCAGCATTTCTACTTGCATCGGTAGTTTCTGCAGTGCCGCTACCGTCGGGGATTTGGTTGTTAGGTTCTGCTTTACTCGGATTGGGTCTGGCAAAAAAGCGTCGGTAATTTATTGACTGTTAAATAAGTTAACAGTTTAAAGGCTAAATAAAGCTTAGTACTTTAGCAAGCGGGGGGAAGAAACCAAGCCTAGGATTTGAAGTCTTATTTGAAGTGCCAGTGTCTCAATAATGATAATGCTGGCTAAATAAAGCAGTCTGGAGTAGTGAAAATGAACGTTAATATAATAAAAGTAAAATTTTGTAGATTGATTTTTCAAGCAAAAAACCTGGTTAAAGCTTTGCTAGTATTGGGTGCTTCTGCTTTACTAGGCAGTGGCTTCGCCAATGCAGCTACTGTAACCGGTACCCTGTCTTTTGTCGTGGCTTTCGAACAGGTTATGTCGGGTGGATCGGCAATAGGTGTCGACTTTGGTGATTTTCCTTTAGCTTCCGGTATTGATGCAGATGGTATCTTTGATTTAGATATTTCTAATGCAACTATTTCAGCGGTGGCAGGTGATTTTTTGACGGCGGGCCTTAGCGCTGGTTCAATAATGTCACTAAAAGATTTCAGATACGACTTGGTGGGAGTGCCTAATCCTATCGCGACTACCGGTACCTTTGAGTTTTCTATGTTGTCATTGACCCCACCTGCAATCGTTAGTGGGCCCGGTGGTGGTGACTTTATAGGCGCAGGTATTTTACAAGATTCGTCGGGTTTCTATGATGACACCGCTGTTGACTGGACCTTTAATAATGTTACCGGGCAGATAGCCATAGTGGCAATTGGCGCTGCCGGCGTGGCTGTGGTGCCGCTGCCAGGAAGTTTAATTTTTATGTTTTCTGCGCTCGGTGGGTTATTGCTAGCAAAGCGGAAGTCTGCAGCTTAATGTTCGATATGTAAGAGCTTGCCTAAGGAATGAGGTTGCACTGCTTTTAAGCTAATATTCCACCCAAATCAAAAACGCCAACTTTTTCGAAGTTGGCGTTTTTTTTACTCAGAGTTTTGCTGGCAAAGCATGTCTGTAAAGTTAACTTTGCCGTGAAAGCCTGGCGGTATAGACATCCGGTATAGACATTGTGGTATAAATAAACCTCATTACTGATGACGCAGAGAAATTAGTTTTCATTAACTATTGCCGGCTAAAAATCTCGCCGTCTTTTACATTCGTCCGTAACACTACGAGTTAGCAAATACATGAGTAACTTGGAATTTGAAGATAAAGTAGCTTTAGTCACCGGTGCCGCATCGGGGATAGGTTTTGCCATTGCTTCGTTGTTTGCCCAGCGTGGAGCAAAAGTAGCATTGGTCGATCGGGATGTAGATGCTGGGCAATTAGCTGCTCAGTCGATTTGTGATGGAGGAGCTGAAGCCATTTATATCGATACCGATGTCAGTAACGGTAAACAGGTTGCCAGTGCCGTATCACAGGTAGTTGCAAAGTTTGGCCAACTTGATTACGCGGTCAACAACGCCGGTGTGGCCGGAGAAATGCACCCGGTAGCAGACATGCCCGAAGACGAGTGGCGAAGAGTCATCGATATAATGCTAACCGGTGTCTTTCTCGGTATGAAGTATGAGATCCCCCATATTATTAAAACGAAAGGTGCGATTGTTAATACGGCATCGGGTGTAGGTTTGGTGGGGTTTGCAAAGCAAGCCGCTTATACCGCGAGTAAACACGGAGTTTTAGGTCTGACCAAAGCGGCGGCGTTAGAATATGGTGCGCTAGGAGTGAATATTAATGCTATTTGCCCGGGGACGGCAAGAACCGAAATGGTTGATAACGCTTTGTCACAGCGACCCGAACTTGAACAGGATTTATTGGCTTTACATCCTATTGGCAGAATTGCCGAGCCAGAAGAAATTGCTGAGGCTGTTCTATGGCTGTGTTCACCTAAAGCATCGTTTGTATCTGGCGTGGCTTTACCCGTAGATGGTGGTTATGTGGCGCAGTGAATTGACGTCAACGATATCGTCAAACTAATTTATCGGAGTGCCATTGGTATATTTTAAAAAACTAAGGGTATGCATTAATTAGAAAAACGCATCGATAAGTCAATCGCCTGAACATGTTTAGTCAGTGCACCAATTGAAATGTAATCAACGCCCGTTTCAGCAAGGTCTGCTAAACTTTCTCGCGAAACATTACCAGAGGCTTCTAACTTAGCCTGCTGGTTGTTAAGAGCGACGGCATCTTTTAATTGCGCCGTAGAAAAATTATCAAGCATTACAATGTCGGCTTTGGCTGCTAGCGCTTTTGTTAATTCTGCTAGATTTTCAACCTCTATTTCGACGGGCTTTTCAGGGTGGTTGCTTTTTGCCTGCTTAATTGCGGCAGTAATTGAACCACAGGCGGCGATGTGATTTTCTTTGATTAAGTAGGCATCGTACAGTCCAATACGATGGTTGTAGCAACCTCCGCAAGTTACGGCGTATTTTTGTGCGGTCCGCAAGCCGGGTAGAGTTTTCCGAGTGTCTAACAATCTAACGCTGCTGTTTGCAATCAATTGTGCGAAGGAGTCGCATTGAGTTGCGGTACCCGACAGTAGTTGAAGAAAGTTCAGTGCCGTTCGCTCGCCCGTCAAAATGCTGCGGGCCGAACCACTAACGGTAAACAGCGTTTGTTCGGCTTGAACTTTATCGCCGTCTGCGACTGACCAAGTTACGCTAAGATCGCGGTCGAGCTGGCGGAACGTTTCGTCGACCCATTCGACGCCACAAATCACAGCGGGCTCGCGGGTAATGACATGGGCAGTATAAACGGCGTCGAGGGGAACCAAGTCAGCAGTGATATCTCCGCTGCCGATATCCTCAGCAAGAGCATCGCGAACTGCGCGGGTTATATCGGTTTTTAATGTTGTCGGATTTAGCATGGCCGTGTTTATTCTGAATTCCTGAGTTTATACCGATAAATATCGGGCTTAAATATTAAAATAAAGTTTTACGATTAATCAGTGCAAGTGATGCTAGATCACTGTGTTTTAACATCAGCTAGCTATTATAAGGGAGAGTCCCCTTACTGGGTCAATATTAACTTGCCATCGCGCTGGGTGAACTCTAGCTGAGATAAAGCACTCATACCCAATAACACTTCACCCATTCCGTTCATTCCCGGGCTAATGCCCGCTTCAACATCGTAAAGAATGATGTTGCCCAGTTGGAGAGTCGCTATTTGGGTGTCATAGTTTATAGCTTCGCCATTGGCGGTTGTAACAGCACCTCGCTCGCCCCTGATCAAGCCTAACTTCTTTGCCATATCTGCGGGCACAGTTACTCGTGTGGCGCCTGTATCCAGCAGTAACGTTACTTTGTGACCGTTAACTTTACCGGTAACGACAAAGTGGTGGTTTCTATTCTCCTTCAGTACCAGTGTGTTACGGCCATTTTCCAGATAGCCTTCGGGATTTTGGTTGGGGTTGGCGCGTTTGTCTTCTTCGTAGCTAAAGTAAATCAGCAACATACCAATAAGGATGAGCCAGGCAATGACATTCATGACAAGAGCAAAGGGGTTACTCGAGTCGTTGGAAGGTGAAGTCATGGGGTTCCTGTTCTGATCTGAAATTTTATGGTAGCTATCAATGTCGACTGGGTCACTTTTTGTTTGATCTAAGCTGATTGAAATGTGAACGCTGTCTCGGCCTGTGTTTTAGCGCTGTACGCAGTAATTGTTCGTTGTTTATACTGCAGTGAAGCTACATTAAGCCAGTGGAATATGATTTTAAGTAGCATTTTCCTTAACTTTGGATGT
>JAJRPK010000416.1 GCA_024280785.1 Gammaproteobacteria bacterium | reverse complement strand
TCATCTCATAAATATCTGACTGGAGCTATTTGTTGTCGGATTTTCGACAACAGATAGTTTTGGTCAGATTCTCCTGAGCGTCGCGTTGTCGGGCGCGCCAACGGCGCGCCCGACAACGCTTGAATTAAACCGCGCTGCTTTTTAGCGTCGGTTTGAATGACATGTTATGTGTTTATTTCATCATGAAGAGCAGCTTATATGCGACAAACCGCCGACCTCACAGAACTCAAAGGGTTTCAGTCTATAGTATTTCTCCTCCACGTCCTTCGACTGCTCGGCGTAAGGCTGCGTCATAACTTCTTGCAGCTCACGAATTAGAGCATAGTTCCCCGTGGCCGCTTGCTGATACGCTGGCGCAAGAAACCACTCTCGCAAACTGTATTTTGGATTAACGAGTTTCATCTGCTTAGAGATCTCCTCAAAGGAGTGGCACAGAGTAGCATTTGTATCTCTCGTGCCGGTAATGAGAAACTTCCATTTCTTGTGCCACTCTGTCCAGCGCTTATCCATACCTTCAGGGTCTGTCTCATACGTCGGGTGCATTGAAACGGTGGCATAATCTGAGTTTTTGTAGAAGCTTTTTTTGAGTGGGCCAATATCGTCAGGTACCATCGAGAGCTCTCGAAAAAAGATCGTGTAATCAACAGGCGTTTGTACCATAAGCGTTTCGAGCTCACTAAACAACGCCGCGTTAAAAACTCCAAGTCCAAGTTTAGCCGTCCACATCTTTTCCATTTGCGCCTGCATCATTTTCGCAAAACCACTTCGAACCTCGTCGAGTTGTTGCAGAGCAGTTTGATGTGACGCCAGTAATGGCTGCAATGCCAGACAAAACATTTCAAAGTTTTTTTCAGCTGCTATGGGTTGGTTCATAAATGCGAAGTGATGCCCACCTCCTGTCCATGGCTGGTAGTGTGGATTAAATACATCACAGAATCCGAATGGACCGTAATCGAGCGTAAAGCCACCAGCCGCACAGTTATCGCTGTTGAAATTGCCTTGGCAATAACCTACACGGATCCAATTCGTGATAAGTGCGGTAAGACGGCTGCGAAACTCCCGCGCGAGTAATACGACTTTCTCGGGGATGCTTAGTTTTGTGTCGATAACTTCAGCGTATTCACGATCAATCAAGTGCAAAACAATCTTCTCTAGTTCCTGCATCGCATTTGGGTGCTCATTCTTTCGGGCACGTCGACTGAAGAGCTCGATTTGGCCGACCCTAATGAACGACGGTGCAACACGCGTTGAGATCGCGACTGCCTCCAACGCAAGCATGTCCGGATCCTTTGATCGTGAGCCTTCCGAGTACCAGGGGCGTTTGACCTTCTCTATTTTAGAAACATACAAACTCAGTGACCGTGACGTTGAGACACCGAGCGAATGCATGTGCTCTTGTGCCAGAAACTCTCGGACACTAGAGCGTAGGATGGCGCGGCCGTCTGCGCCGCGACAGTATGGCGTACGACCGCCACCTTTCAGCTGCATTTCCCAGCGTCGACCATTGATGACGGCCTCAAGTACGGAAACTGCACGGCCGTCGCCATATCCGTTGCCTGTTTGAAACGGACACTGTTGGTAATATTCAGTGCCATAAATGGAAAGTGCATAGCCAGTAGCCCAACCAACCTTAAGCATTGGCTCCGGAACGTACGAGATGTCGCCTGTGAATAGCCGAACAAAATCAGCTGATTTCGCCATGCTGTCAGCAAAGCCAAGTTCTTGGAAAAAATCTTTGCTGTGCGCGACGTACTCTGGCGCGTTGATTGGCGTAGGTTTAACGGGGACATAGTGCCCAGAGAAAACTTGACGCGGTGAGTGATTAGCGCCATTTTCTTTCGCATCAGGGTCACAATTGAGTGTATCCATGAGCGAGTAGTCCGCTAATTTTGCTAGATCGTCTAGCGTTAAGACAGTTGGGACTGTTTTGTTGGGGAGTCTGTTTTTCATAAGTCTCCAATTTCAAATGAAGATTTTCTTTTTCAAGCTTCTTGATCAGGTTGATTTCTTTCTTATCTTTAGCCATAGAAGACACCTTAACTCGTTTATCTATTTTGATTTTACCTTCGCGATATTCTTTGCGCCAGCGAGAGAGCATAAAGGGATGAATATCTAAGATTTTAGCCACCTCTTTGACACGAATGTCACGCAGTAAAGTCAGTTGAACAGCTTTCGATTTAAACTCATCTGGATAGCGCCATGTTTTTCTTAGATTGTTGTACTTTGGCATACAAACACCTCATCTTGTTGTTAGATTTTGGTGTCCACTTTAGCGGGGGAAGTTCACGGTCAAGTGGATTTGATTGTTATGCTCAATTTGATTCATAAATTTTTATTGTAGCGATGATTTTATCAATATCATCTTTTATGTCTTCATTTGGGTGAAAGCTCATACTCAATATATCTGTATTCAAGCTCCAATAATAATTATAACTAGTACCTAAACCGCCATCATTCTTTATTAAAACAACAGGTTGGCCGCCAAGTTTCGTATTGATCGAATCAGGTGGTTCAGCCCCACTCTTTTTATAACTAGCCAACATTTTCATATACCACTCAGATA
>JAJRPK010000415.1 GCA_024280785.1 Gammaproteobacteria bacterium | reverse complement strand
TTCTTTTTCCGTGGCTTTGCTTTGCTCTGACTCGTATAAGCTTTTATAAACTCCCGAGTAGGCCATGGCAGATAAAATAACGCTAATGGGTTGCCCTAGTATTTTTATATTTCTGACTCCGCGTGTTGCCTTTAGAGATAGTTTGTCAGTGTTCAAGTATTTATTCACGATGCTAAATAATGACCATTCAAACAGTTCTATTTTATTGTCGGCTCTAATAAGGGCCATTAATATTGTTTTAAAATTACTGCACTGTGCTGCGCTTAATTGTTTTAGTGCTGGTAACAATAAATCGAGGATTTCGAGGCTCTGCCGTTCCATGCCTTGCAGTTCACTATAGAGTGAACTAACCATACCGTATACGATGGGATCGGCGTGATCGTTAATGGTCTTGAGCTGTTTTTCTCTAACGGTTAATTCAGAGTCTAATAATAAACCGTAGCATAGTGCTCTGGCACCATAGCTTTCGTGTGCAGCTTGTGTAATCGCATCGGGTAGGCTGGCAATAAATTGTTTTGCGTAGTTTTTTTCTGTATCGCCAATATCGCTAAGTGGATCAAGTAACGGAGCGGTTAGTTGGTCGGCAGTCACAGGCACAGCTGCTGAAGCCTTAGATGCAGAATGCGCCGACGATTGACCGGCAAACCCAGAAATGCTATCTGAATTAAAATCGTTATTCGCCGCAGCTTGCTGATCAGGTAAATCTTGTTGGCTTGATGTGTCTGCAGACCACTTGCTATCTAACCTTCGAATCCGTTCTTCGAGCGGTGGGTGGGTCGCAAACAGGCTGTTGAAAGAAAAGGATACGGCTTGGCCAAAAAACATATGGCTAATTTCTTTTCCACTCGGATTTTCAATGGTAGAGCCTGCACTAAAACCACCAATTTTTTTCAGCGCGCTGGCAATGCCCTCTGGGTTTCTAGTGAACTGAACGGCCGATGCATCGGCTAAAAATTCTCGTTGTCGACTGACTGCGCTCTTGATCAAATTGCCAAAAAAAGTCCCTCCGAAGCCTATGACGACAAGCCCACCACCGAGCATAAGCAATGGCAGCGCGCTATTATTGTTTCGTGAACGATTCCTCATGGCACCAATGGATGAAGCTCGAAGTAAAAGGTAGCCAATCATACCAAATATCAATATGCCGTTAAGGGCACCGATTAGGCGGATATTCATCCGCATGTCGCCATTAAAAATATGGCTAAATTCGTGCGCGATAACGCCTTGAAGTTCCTCTCGGCTAAACTGGTCTATCGCACCTTGGGTAACGCCAATAACAGCATTACTAGGCTTGGTGCCCGCAGCAAAAGCATTGATACCCTGTTCATCGAGTAAGTAGACAGGGGGAACGGGCATGCCGGAGGCAATCGCCATTTCTTCTACGACATTTAGTAGTACTCTTTCATTATTGTTGCGAGTGTTAAAATTGATAAGGCGCCCACCTAACATATCGGCGACAGCTTCTCCGCCTTTTGATAGCTGCACGAGCTTGTACAAACTACCTAAGCCGACGACACTGATAACCACAAGTGTAATGTTAAAAATGGTATTAGGTGGGAGCAGCGCCCATAGCTCAAAAATCGCTGGGCTGGTTGAATCGGGGCTTTGCTGACCATAGGCTAAAACAGCAATAGCCAGCAGGCAGGTTGCCATAATAAGAAAGACAACGGACAACCCAAATAATACAATGAGCAGGCCGGTTTTTTTTCTGGCTCGTTCTTGCTGTTCAAAAAAGTTCATAGGTAAATTACTTAAAAGCTAACTTTCGGAGCTTCTTGAATAGCTTCGCTATCGGCATACTCCATCAATTCTGCATCCGTGGGGTGGCCAAACATAGATGCAAAAATCGTTGGCGGAAAACTCTGGCGAAATTCGTTGTAAGCGGTAACTGCGTCATTAAAGGATTGCCGTGAAAATGCAACGCGGTTTTCTGTGGTCGTTAGCTCTTCGGAGACTTGCATCATATTTTGATTGGCTTTTAAGTCAGGGTAGGCTTCCATAACAACGTTGAGCTTTCCAAGTGAACTGGCCAGTGCGCCTTCAGCACCCGCAAGTTGCCTCATAGCATTAGCGTTACCCGGGTCGGAAGCGGCGGCGGCCAAGCCGTCTTGCGCTGCATTTCTGGCAGCGATTACAGCTTCGAGTGTTTCTCGCTCGTGTTCCATATACTTTTTAGCAACTTCGATTAAATTAGGGATAAGGTCGTAACGGCGTTTAAGCTGTACTTCAATTTGTGCAAAGCCATTTTTGTAACGGTTTTTTAAACTGACGAGGTTGTTGTAAATAGAAATGACATAAAACAGTAGAGCGGCTATGCCTACCCATAATACTATGCTAGAAATGTCCATTATTGATACCCTCGTTTAAGGTGTTGCCTGGGAGTTACTTAGCTGTTGTGGCCGTTGCGTAATTGCGGCCGTTGCGTAAAATGCACTGAATGATTTCAGCTACTAGCATGTATACGGAACTGAACAAAATTTATCTGTTCATAGTTTAGCACCGACGTAAAAGGATTTTAGATAAAATAAGTACAATTGGACAATAAAATCTTATTATTGGTTCCAATCTGAACCTATAATTTATTGATGGGACGAACCTTAATCTATGTTTTGGGCATTCTAGCTCTTACTAACACCGACTTGCTGCATGCTTCGGCGTTCTACCGACTATTTTTGCCTGTTTGCGACCTGTTTTTTATTATTTTTCTATTAATGGAATTGGTGTTTTTCTTTTCAATCGTTGGTTTTTCATCTGACGATTACAATGTGTATGACCTGATTAGGGATATCTTCGACTTGCGGTACGATATCCAAGAGGTCGGTGCCATATCTGCAATTACAACGCTATTCATTTCGTTGTTCGAAACCTTATTGTTGTTTACGGGTTTGTATTATGCTATCGAGTTAGGCTTGGATATGGCACTGATTTAATCGTGTGATTTTTGGGTTCGAAAAATAAAAAAATGCTTTCTGATCTGGCTGAGCCTAATTATTAAAGCCGCTATCATTTTATTCACGATGACTTGCGCCCAAGCTCGAAGGCGTCGAACTCCGGGGTCTCAATCTGGTCGCGATAGTCACCCATGGTATGAGGCCATTGGGTGACGCACCGGCCGCTTTTGGAACGATAGTAAGTGCTGCAGCCCGCTTGTTTGTTCCATGGCTCTATGTCCTCGATGTCTTCTTGCATCTTAACGTTGTACTCAGCCATCCGCTCAGCCTTAACATCCATCCAGTCCGAGCCTTCGCGCACCATGTGTTCGAGAAGTTTTACGATGTGAACGGTTTGCCATTCGATCATCGTGATGAGTGATCCCTGATTGATATTGGGGCCGTAAAGCATAAACAGGTTGGGAAAACCGTGTGTGGTTATTCCCCTATACGCTTGCGCCCCATCTTCCCAAGCCTCGGTAATGTTTAGCCCATCTCGTCCTGTGACGTTGAGGACCGAGAGGAATTTGGTCGCGTCAAAGCCTGTCGCTAAAACCAGTGTGTCTATTTCTGTCACTATTTCCGTCACTACATCTGTCACTATTCCTTTAGGCGTGATTCGTTTTATTTTATCAGTGACGAGTTCGAGATTCGGGGCATTGAAGGCCGGATAGTAGGTGTTGGCAAACAGCGGGCGCTTGCAGCCCCACATATGATCGGGCACTAACTTGGCACGGACCTCAGGGTCCTTAATTATCGCAATCTGTTGCAACACGCTTTCTTCAATTTGACCGCGGATCTCGGGGTTAGTAAAAGCGTCAGAGCCTTCTATACCATCAAAGATCCCGTTGCGAATATCGACGGCAAGTTGTGGGTTTGCGCGAAGTTCTATGAGTTGCTCCTCGGTATAGGGCGTGTCTTCCTTAGCCATGATCCAGTTAGCAGTCCGCTGAAAGAGATGGACTTGCTTCGCGCTTTTGATGATCTCCGGCACCAACTGGACGGCACTTGCCGCGCTTCCAATGACGCCGATAGTCTTGTCTTCAAGATCGTGATCCCAGTCCCAGCGTGCGGAGTGGATGGTGGTACCTGCGAAGGAATCCAGTCCTTCAATATCGGGATAGATCAACTCATTAAACATGCCAATCGCACTGACCACATAATTGGCTTCTGTCGTTTCACCCGATTCCTGCTCTACACTCCAGATCAAAGAATCGTCGTTCCAGCTCAGGTTGCGTACTGCTGAATTAAACTGGCAGTGTGACATAACGTCGTACTTATCCGCGCAATCTCGAATGTATTCAAGAATCTCTGGCTGAGGCGCGTAAGGTTTAGACCAGTCCGGTTTGACTTCAAAGGAGTAAGAGTAAAGGTGTGAGGGTATATCGCACTCGCAGCCAGGGTAACGGTTGTTGTACCAGGTGCCACCCACGCCACTGCCCTTCTCCAGGATAATAAAGTTTTCAAAACCGGCCTGTTTTAGCTTGATACCCATGCAAATACCGCCGGGTCCAGCACCAATAATGATAATGCGGAGGTCTTGCTTTTTATTTTTATCCATTGTGCATCTTCTTTAATTATCCTTTTGAAAATAATAATGGCTAAACAAACGGAGGTAGTGAATTATGGTAATGATCATACTATTTTTAGCAAGGCATTACTGATCAGTCAAATATTCACTACAGCCTGTAGAAAAAGTACGTTTCACTAGTGTCTTTAACACCGCCGCCTTATCGATATAGGCTACACATGTTATTATTATGTGCACACTAAATCGGAGCATTAGCTAATCGGTTTTAATCAGGATAAAAGTGAATGTGCTCTATAGTGTAGAGTCTAGAGTGTAGAGGTTGAAGCCTAACAAAAAGGGTTTTTAGTATGACGAAAATTGTGAGCAGCGCACTGGGTGCCGTTGACGCTATTCGCAGTGGCGATAATGTTTGGGTACACTCAATGGCGGCAACGCCAGCACTATTAGTTGAGGCCCTCGCACAACACACATTGTCTTTAACGGACGTTACTGTTTTGCAAATGCACTTGGAAAACGCCGAAGCACTGGCCGCACCTGAGTTGTTTGGCCATTTGCGCAATCGTTGCTTTTTTGCGGGTAAATCTACCCGCGATCTTATCAATAGTGGGCATGCAGATTACGTGCCGATGTTCTTATCGGAAATCCCCAAACTCTTTCGTTCGCGCCAGCAAACGATTAATGTTGCGTTGGTGCAAGTCAGCCCGCCCGATATTCACGGCAACTGTAGTTTAGGTATTTCCGTTGAGGCAACACGCGCAGCTTGCGATGCCGCAGACCGTGTTATCGCACATATCAACCCACGAATGCCTAGAACCCACGGTGATAGTGTTATTCCCCTGAGTGCTATTGATGTCGCTTTCGAGAAAGAATGCGACATTTGTTGCCTGCCCGTGTTGCAGCCTGACGAGATGCAACAACAAATCGGTGAACACATTGCTAGCTTGATCAATGATGGTGATTGTTTGCAGCTGGGTATTGGCGCTATACCTGATGCCGTTCTCAAGGCGTTAAAAAATCATCAAAACATCGGAGTACATTCTGAAATGTTCTCCGATGGGGTGATAGATTTGGTTGAGCAGGGGGTTATCAATAATTCAAAAAAAGCGATTCACCCCGGCAAGCTAGTCACGGGTTTTGTGATGGGTAGCCAGCGGTTATATGATTTTGTTGATGATAATCAATTAGTCAATTTTTTAGATATTGAGTACGTCAATAACATTGCGACTATTCGTAAAAATCCTAATGCAGTGTCTATCAACTCCGCGATTCAAATAGATTTAACCGGGCAGGTTTGCGCAGATTCTGTCGGGTCACAGATTTATTCCGGTGTAGGTGGGCAGTTGGATTTTGTGCTCGGATCGCAACTTTCTGTGGGAGGTCGTTCAATCATTGCCTTGCCTAGTACCGCTAAAGGAGGCTCAGTTTCGAGGTTTGTAACGGAGTTGGATAATGGGGCGGGGGTTGTCACCACGCGAGCTCATGTCGACTATGTCGTCAGTGAATATGGTATTGCTTTGCTGCGCGGAAAATCTCTTCGCGAGCGGCGCGACGCTTTAATAGACATCAGTCATCCAGACTTTAGAGCCAGTTTGTAGGTGGGATTTTATCGTTTGAGATTAACGGAGTGTCCATATATTCCCACGAGGGTTGAATGTCATCGGTCCAGCACAGAATGTGCGTGTAACAGCCTATCTTATAACTACGATAGTAGTAGCGCTTTTTTCAGCGCTTCGTCGAACTGTTGTCTCATCGAACTGTCTCATCGAACTTAGCAATGACGAAATACTAGCGGCCTCTTAGAAAGAGCCTTCAATTCCAAGTGAAGCTACGAGTTTGTAGTATCCGACAAGCACTAATATAAAAAATATAATAATAATAATTTCATGTTTAAAACCCTGACGATGAAAAAAATCTCTGTCCCTGTGATGAACAACGTCCATTAGCTCGTCAGCGAATCGAATCGATAGAAAAGTGCCTGCTCCAGAGAGAAAAATTACACTCCAATAGGGATATGGCGTGGTAAGTATTGCGTGCAAGAGCTTGGTCAGCGTCGTTGTTTCGTAATATTCAGCAAAATAGAGCAGCGAAATGATATTCACGGTAATCGCTATAGCCCAAACAGCAAGCTCCGAAATCAGCATTCGAATGCCAAATAATAGTCGGAGAGGGAAGTCCAATAGGAATCCGGCATCGGCAATCGGTGTACATAGAACAAAAAAAGTCCAAGTCAGTACCGAAGCAACTCCTCCTGTCATTACATCGTATTGAACACTGAGATAAACAAAGTAACCCACAAGCAATAAGCAGAGCAGAAGAAACTTGTAGAATACTTGTTTCTTCGGGTGAGTTCCTTTTTCGTCGATGGGGGTCACCATTTTAAAATAGGGGGTACGGTAGCTGCACATCAGCTTATCGGCTAAGTGAAGTATTCTCTCGGCCTCATCAAAGTTTGATTATACAGTCGTCCACTTAATATAAATATTCTTTTCGTATATTCGTGACCTTTAGCGCTTCAAGAAAAGGGCGTTGTTAGGCTGCCCAGCGCCTAAGGATCTACTTTGACTTGCACAGTTGTCTTGATGTTCATTTAGGGCTTAAGACTATCACGGGTATTATTCTTGGAGCTGCTTTTTCTTGATAAGCTGCAAAGCCAGACCACTGTTCCAAAAGCCACAACCAAAACTTCTCGCGTTTCTCGCCTTCAGTAATTTCAGTTGAATAGGTTATACGCGTTCCATGGCTAATAATTTCAACCTCTGAATTCTTAACAATGTTGTGATACCAGCCAGGATGTGTGGTCGCGCCACCCTTAGAGGCAAGTAAGACAATCTTGTCGCCATGAAACAAACCCGGTAAAGAGGAGTGACGAGTTTTACCACTTTTTGCACCAATCGTAATAAGTAAAAGGGTAGTGGAGCCGGTTAAACTTATGCGACCATTGGTAAATAATAAGAGGCGACGATCTAGTGGTGCAATGACACTGATAGTTAGCCACGTAAGTAATTTTGACGTAGCTATTGATTCAAGCAATTTATGGATCATGTTTTATTAATGCTCTGATAAATATCTGAGAGTAATAATAGAAAATCTAGATGCACAAAAACTTCTGTACGGGACAGTAACGGAGAAATATTTCACCTTTGAGCACCTCAATGATTTAAGTGATGAAATTGAAAAATGTAAGGTGTGTCTATGTATTTTCAAAGAAAACCGTTTATTAAGAATACATGTGACAAGCGCCTTTGTTGATAGAGATAACAAGAGCTTGCTATCAAAAGGATAGGTGGATCATAGGCGATTAACAGTTTATCTATGGATTCTTTTCGTCTTCCCAAATTACGCTTAAATATCAAATCCTTAGCTCGTTCTAAAATGTACGGGGGAATCAGGCCATTGACGTAGGGTGAGCGTTCTCGCCGATTAAATGACAATGCTGGGGAGTTCCTCTACTTTTTCTAGAATATATGAGGGCGAAGCTTCTGATAGTTCTGCATAATCTCCAAAGCCCCAAAGAACTCCTATTGAACGTAAACCATTTCCCTGAGCAGATTTTATATCTACAGATCGGTCGCCGACCATAATAGCTTTATTATCAATGATCTTGGAATTCAATAGCCCTGCCAATTGTGATTCCTTGGCAATACCAATGTCTCCACCGTCAACAAAGCTAAAATATTCTAACAAATCAAATAGCGCCAAAATTCTTTCTGCAAAATCTCGTCGTTTAGAAGTACACACTCCAAGGGTTATATCAGAGTTTT
>JAJRPK010000414.1 GCA_024280785.1 Gammaproteobacteria bacterium | reverse complement strand
TTTATCCCCATAAAAGGATGCCACAGTTGAGCTACATGGAAGTATTTACCGCGTTTTTTCTGGGGATAAACACCGGTCTTAAGCGGATCGAAGCAAAAACACTGCCACTTAAGTAAGCGCCATTCGGGGCGGACAGCTTGTTTACTACGGTGCTCGCCGCTATAGTTTCTGTCTAGCTTGATCATTAGACTGCTTCAGCATGCTCGCTAATCACAGCTATAAAGGCACTGCCGAACTTAGCTAGCTTTGATTCACCGACACCACTAATATTTAGCAACTCTGCCTCGGACTGTGGATGTAACTCCATCATTTCCATCAATGTCGCGTCGTGAAAGACCATATACGGGGGCACATCGTGCTCATCAGCCAGCTGTTTACGGCATTCGCGAAGTGCATCCCATAGCGCGCTGTCCTGAGCTGATACACCATTGGTGTGCTTGCGGGGTTCTTTTTTGAGTCTGGGTTCACTAACATCTTCGCGAAGTTGCAAGGAAAGGTCGCCTTTTAGCAAGCTGCGAGAAGTGCTTGTCAATTGCAATGAGTTGTAGCGTGAAGCGTCGACAAGCAGAAATCCTCGAACGATTAGCTGTCTGGCGATAGAGCGCCATTGATTTTGTGATAGGTCGGCACCGATGCCATAAGTGCTGAGTTTTTGGTGATTAAATTGATCAACTTTTTCGGTTTGTTTTGCGCGCAATACGTCGATGGTGTGGGCTAAACCAAAACGCTGGCCCAAGCGATATACACAGGACAATAGTTTTTGTGCGGCTTGTGTAGCATCCCATGTTTTTGGTGGTTTTTGGCAAGTGTCGCAATGGTTGCAGGGCTCGTGATTTTCTTCGCCAAAGTAGGCCAGTAGTGGTTGACGGCGGCACTCGATAATTTCGCACCATCCCAGTAAGGCATCGAGTTTGCTTCGTTCGTTGAGTTTGTATTCAATATTGGCGTTAGAGTTATCGATAAATTGAGACAATTGCACTACGTCGTCCAGTCCGTAAATCATAAATGTTTCGGCGGGTTGCCCGTCTCGACCGGCGCGGCCGGTTTCTTGATAGTAAGATTCCAAACTCTTGGGCAAATTTAAATGGGCGACAAACCTAACATCGGGTTTATCGATTCCCATGCCAAAAGCAATAGTAGCCACCATGATGACCGCATCTTCGCGCAAGAATCGCAATTGATTCTCTGCTCTTACTTTTGCGTCTAAGCCGGCGTGATAGGGTAACGCGGTTAGCCCTCTGTCATTTAGCCAGCGTGCCGTTGATTCGACTTTTTTTCGTGAAAGACAATAGATTATGCCAGCTTCATCCCGGTGTCCTGTTAAGAAACGTAGCAATTGTTTTTTTGCATCGGTTTTGGCAACAACGGTGTAATGGATGTTAGGACGATCAAAACTGCTGATAAACTTTAAAGGGTCGTTGAGCTCGAGGTTGTCGACGATATCCTGTTGTGAACGAGGCGTTGCAGTAGCCGTTAATGCCATTCTTGGAACGTTAGGAAAGTCTGATTTTAATTGATTTAGTAGCAAGTAATCTTGTCGAAAGTCGTGGCCCCATTGCGACACGCAGTGAGCTTCGTCGATGGCAATGAGTGAAATTTCGCAGTTCTGTAGCCACTGGCGAGTGATGGGCTGGTTAATCCGCTCGGGTGCAATATAGAGGAGGTCGAGCGTACCCATTTTTACTTGTTCTAGAACGGATGATTGCTCGCTATTGCTTTGCGTGGAATTTAAGAACGAGGCATTAATTCCCAATTGCTGCAATGCTGATACCTGATCTTGCATGAGCGCAATAAGCGGTGAGATTACGATAGTTGTACCCGGCTTTACCAGCGCTGGAATTTGGTAGCAGATAGACTTTCCGCCTCCGGTGGGCATTAGTACAAGGCAATCCCTGCCGCTAATTGCCGCCTCGACAATGGCGAGCTGGTTACCGCGAAATTCGCTGTAGCCGTATATATTTTCGAGAATATTTTGAGGCGATTGATGCAAAGTCTTTTTATCGTGATGGGAGTTATTCATAGCGGAGCCGGTCCTTTCCGTGGTTTTGGCAGTGTTTAATCTCGCTGGTAAATTTGCTGGGTTAAATGAATAGAGAGAGTAAAAACAAATCGTTCGCCAGCATTCCATGCGGCGATGTTGCCGAACAGGATAAGTGTTTGTTGCTTCAGAGGCAATGGCTTTACGAAGATAGGGAGCAGTGACGAAGTCTGTTTTTCGACTGTGCGATAAATGACGTGATCTACAGATAGCAAGGTCGACCGAGGCACTATACGGTTTGCTGGTGGGTTTGGCCAAAGCGAATTAACTTAAACATTTCGTACGAAGGGTCGGATGGGCCGGGTTTACCGAAATGGGAGCCCTTTAGCATGGGGTGATCCAGCTTAACTTTGGTAGGGTTGTCGGTTGTCGCCCAGTCGGCAAGGATGGCTTTGTAGCTAAATTTCCACTCGCCGTTACGTTTTTCGTATTTATCAAAATACCGACCGCCGATTAACAGATCGATGAGACCGTCGTCGGTTTCGACCTGATGATAGGCCAGAACGTATGCTTCGCTCTCTGCATAACAGCTATCGCTATCGCTTTCCTCGAGGACGATATTTATTGTTGTGAGATTATGATGCAATATTTTCATCGGCGCTTGTATGGTGGGGAGTTGGTCGATGAATTCCATCGCTAAGCCTTTAAAAAATGGTCCGTGGTCGTCGGTGGCATCGTGGTGATATAGGCTGCGCAATTTTTCATGGTCGTGCCGGTCAGAAGCTTGGCAATAGGCATTGAGTAAATCCATGATGGCTTGTTTATCTAATAGATTTTGTAGGGCTTTTTTTTGATTCATGAGAATTGGCTTTTTATTTTCAGAAAAAAGTAACGAGCTTAAAAGCTCTTAATGGCTGCGGTAAACAACCCTAGGGTTAATGCGGTTCTAGTGTAGGGTGACTTGTCGGTGACAACAAGGTAGGGGAGAGGAGTTTTTTTAGAATGGCGATGGTTGATTGAATATATAAGGGTGGTTAGTCTCTTTCGAAGCGGGTTATGGATTTAGATTTGAAGTTAAGTGCTTCGATTGACCGTGAGTGTCGGGGTCGCCCGACGGCGAGGCACTTTTGCTACAGCAAAAAAGTACCCAAAATGCCGTAAGCGTTCCGTCGCTTAAGCGCGGAAGCTTGCAAGTATGAGGTATTTGTAAGAATCCACACCGCGTGTTTTACATCTGTTTTGGCAAGCCATTAAGAATCGTAGTTTCATTGCTGCTTGGAGCTAGTCTGGGGCGGTTCATTGATGGCGGCTCGAATGAGCTGGGTAAAAGAAAAACCTTGCACAAACCAAATCTATCTACGGCAGCGCAACTAAAACATTGCAATAAAAAACAGGACAATAAAAAAGCCAACAAAAGGCAGCGTGGGCTGCAATTTATCGGCTTTCTACTGAGCGAAAAGCTTGCTTAAAGTATGCTTTACTCTGCAGCGGGCGTTTCTTCTGATGCTGATTCGTCAGCCGCTGGCTCTTCGGCTTCCGCGGGCGCTTCTTCTTTTGCGGCCGGAGCTTTGATAGTAATCAGGCCTTCAGCTAATAAGACTTTGACTTTTTCCTCACCGTTTAACCATTTATTATCGGCACCTTTTACCGCGTGGCGCTTATTGCGCTTTAGGTAAACTGTGTACTCGGCAGTTTTTTTAACAACTTTCATAGGGCTACC
>JAJRPK010000413.1 GCA_024280785.1 Gammaproteobacteria bacterium | reverse complement strand
TCTCGTTTTTCGTAACAAAAATTCTTGGTAAGCGATAAATAGTTGAGAATCATTCTTGTCTACTTGGGCGTTCGGTAACAGTAAACGGGTGTATCTAAATCGTAATACGCTACGCTTGGCCTTGACGACCCTCAGGGCTATGATGGCGCCTAGCCAGCTTTTCATCAATTAAGCTTATGATTTTAAAGGTACCGCCAGTTTTAAAAGCACTGTCAGTTTTAAAAGGTACAGTCCGTTTATGAAATTGTCGTAGATTTTTATAAATAAGGAATAACAATGATCACTCATAAAACGTTTTGCAAAATTTGTAGTGCTTACTGTGGCATCGAGGTCGATGTTGATACGCTAGAAGGTGAAGAGAAGATAGTGGCGATACGGGGAGATAGAGATCACCCCATGAGTCAGGGATACACCTGCCCAAAAGGTCGCCAGTGGGCGCATCAATATCACAATGACAATCGCTTGTTAAAGGCGCAAACACGAAGTTCTCGTAGTGAAGAGTTTCACGATATTGATCGCGAACAAGCATTAGACGAAGTCGCCGCTAAATTGAAGAAAATTATTGAGCAGCATGGCCCTCGCGCAGTAGCGATCTATCGGGGTAATGGATTATCCGTGAGCTCTAACGGTAATCAGGTAGCGCAAGCATGGCTGGCGGGAGTGGGTTCCGAGATGGATTTTAGTAGTTTGACTATCGATCAACCGTCAAAGGTCATTGCAACGTCCAGGCATGGAGTGTGGGGCGCTGGAGCCCACAGTTTTGACAGTGCCGATGTTTGTATGTTGATTGGCAATAACCCGATCATTTCGGCGCTCAACATGACCGGTGGCCCCCCGGGTTGGAGACCGGCGGCCGTTAAAGAATCGAAGAAGCGGGGCATGAAGCTGATTGTCGTTGACCCTCGGCGTACTGAAACAGCGGAATATGCGGATATTTATTTATCGATTCGCCCCGGTGAAGACGTAGCTTTTATTGGCGCAGTTGTTCGGTTGATTATTGCAGAAAACCTTTATGACAATGACTTTGTTTCAGAGCATACAGAAGGTTTTGAAGAACTTAAAACCAAGGTAGATCGATTTACTCTAGAGTACTCTGCTGAGAGAAGCGGATTGCCAGCGGAACAAATTGCCGACGCGGCGAGAATGTTTGCCGCAGCAAAACGCGGCACTTGTTCGTCGGGTACTGGCCCCAACATGGGACCATTCCCGCATTTGTTTGAGCATCTGGTATTGGCGTTAAATACCCTGTGTGGTCGTTGGAACCGCGAAGGCGATAAAGTTGCTGCGCCTTCGCTATTATCCCCTAATGTAGCACCGCCAGCGCAACCGTTGCCGATGGAGTTTTTACCGGCGATGTTGAATTCGGAGTTGGATACCAAGGTATCTCGAATTCGTGGTATTAAACAGGTGTTTCAGGAGATGCCCACCGCAGTGGCTGCCGAAGAGATTTTGTTAGATGGTGAGGGACAGGTAAAAGCACTGATTGTTATTGGTGGTAACCCGGTGCAGTCGTGGCCTGATCAGCAAAAGACTATAGAGGCACTCGCTAAGTTAGAGCTATTAGTCAGCATCGATATCAAAGAGACGCCGACGACCAGGCGGGCGGATTATATTCTTCCTGCGGCCCATGGCTTTGAGCGCGATGGTCTTGCTGAGTTTACCGATCGATTGTACGAACTACCTTTTGCTCAATATAGCCGACCAATTTTGAAGCCTCAGGGCGATGTGGCGCCGGAATGGTATTATCTCGTTGGTCTGGCCAGACGCATGGGCACCAAAATTCAACTGCCAGGGGGCGCGATCCCCTTGGATAATCCCGAACTCGAAACGCTGGATGTTCTCGAATTGATGTTCCCGGATGAGCTAGTGAAAGTTCCTGTCCGGGAAATGGCAAAGCACGAGGGAGGTAAGCTATTCCCCGAATTTGAAGATATTCGCGTAGCAGCACCGTTTCCAGGTCTAGAAGCTAAGTTACTTCTTTGCCCTGTAGCCGTTGATGAAGAATTTACCAGCTATTGGGACGAGGCTGATAACGGAAAAATAATGAAACATGGAGCTTATGGCGAAGATGGTAGCTATACCCATTTGCTAACAGTTAGAAGAGTTAATCACGTTTACAATTCATCGTGCCACGATTTCCCTAAAAACCCTGCGGGCAATGCTGCCTACGTGAACCCTGATGATTTATCGGCACTGGGATTGAGCGACGGCGATAAAGTTAAGTTAGTGTCGGAACTAGCTGAAATCGAAGTGATGGTTGAAGCGGATAAAAGTCTGAGGCGCGGGGTGGTTTCTATGGCACACTGTTTTGGCGGCGACCCTGCAGAGACAGAGTCCGTAGAAAAAATGGGTGGAGCAGCTGCGAAATTGGTGCCCGTTGATAAATACTACGACCCTCTAATGGGAATGCCGCGGATGTCAGCGTTGCCCGTAAAACTATTAAAGCAAGCTTAAATAACAATTTTGATTGTTATAAAAAAACCCTGCGAATCAACTTGCGTAGGGTTTTTTTATGTTTGACGTATGTTGCGCTATGAACTTACTCTTTTAACCCAATCCTCTAACGGGGACCAAAGCGCCGTGCATAGCAGAAGATAGCTCAGATCCTAACAGGCAAACGATATTGGCCAGATCTTTGGGCCGAACCCATTTTGAATAGTCGGAATCGGGCATATCGGCACGGTTTCTAGCGGTATCAATAACGTTAGGCAGCACGGCATTGACGTTGATGCCTTGCTCTTTTACTTCGTCTGCTAGCGATTCAGTTAAACGCATGACAACACTTTTTGATGCAGTATAGGCTGACATGAGTGCTTGGCCTTGTAATGCACCCAATGCACCGACATTAACGATAGCGCCGCCACCTTGCTTAATCATTCTGGGGACGCAAGCTTTAATAGTATTCTGCATGGTGGAAACATTGATCGCAAACATAAACTGCCAATCTTTATCGCTAGTGTCAAAGACAGTGCTTCCCATATCGAAACCGCCGGCGATATTACAGACCACATCTACATCGGGTGCTTGCGCAAATAAGTTTTCGGTAGCAGCGGCATCGGTGAGGTCGATACTGTGGCATTGAAGTGTTACCGAGGAAGAGATCGCCGATATGGCATCCGTTGAAATATCCGACGTTATATCGACAAGGATTAATTGTTTAGCACCAAAGCTAGCGGCTTGAATCGCCACGGCTTGGCCCAATGCGCCGTTAGCTCCGGTAATCAGTACCGTCTTGTCTTCGAGTAGCATTTTGACTCCATAGTCATTGGCAATGGCAGAATGCGATTGCGTGAGTGTATTTTATGTCAGGTCAACTTTAGCGATCAATTATAAACGCAGTTGGCCTTCTTGGTTTATGGTGGCCGTTTCGCCCACCAGGTTTCGTTCTATACCGGCCTGCAGATCATTGGGTTGATCAGAAAAGCTCGCCGTTCGTATGCCGTTATCGTATTCGCAAACGGCCACCAGTTTCTTCGCGTCCAAGCCTTCATAGAGTACGGTGGTGGCAATGATGCGAACCTTTCCCTCGGAGGGTTCGATCAAGGCTACAGGTTTTTCTGCGGCACAAACTTCTTCTGACACGTCGGCAAAACCAAAAGGTTGGTCGCCGGGTGCCGAAGACCAAATGCCATAACCTTGTTTGGTAAACATGCCGCTGACACAGCTTGCTAACGCATAGCTACCTGGTTTTTCGCGCAGCTTCTTAGCCAGCTTTACCGTGGCTTGTAAAAAAAAGTTATTTAACGGCCCTCCAGCAAAGGGCATGGCTCCTCCGACAGTTAAGTCCCTATCAGCGGGGATATCTAACGCTTTAACATAAAGATTAACGGCAGCGGGAAAACAGCTATAAAGTTCAATGAAATCCATGTCGTCAATTGAACGCCCCGCAATCTCTAGCGCCCGCAGTCCGGCAATTTTTGCGCCAGCGGAGTTGGCTAGATCCGGTCGTTGAGAGACATTTAACATCTGATTTGACTCGGTACTTGCGATCGGGAATACCCATTTTTCTTCGGGGATCTTTAATGCACGAGCTTTTTTTGCCGAACAGAATATTAATGCACAGGCCTGATCGACGTTCCATTGACTATTGTGAAGTTTGGTATAGGGAAATGCCAGCATCTTATTTTTGGCGCTGCCATTGCGGATGTATTCGACGCTCACGGCTTCATCCGACCACGCGTCGGGATTAGCGGCGGCGATTTCGCTAAAGCGGGCATAGGTTTTGGCGATGGCGTCGCGGTGTTGGTCTAGTGTTTGTCCACTGGCGTGGCAAATGGCACTTTCTAATAGTGCATAAAAACCGACTGCCATGCCGAGCCCGGTATTGGATTCAATTTCTGACCAGAGTTCGGCCTTGGGTTGCAAAAAAGTATCAGGTTTGGAATCGAGCTGTTCAGTGTCACTTATCTCTATTCCTTGAATGGCCGCTTGTAGCTGTCGAAACTTGGCTTCACCGCCTACTACCATTGCACAGTCAATATCTCCATTGGCTATATCACGGCAGGCGTCGGACAAATTGGTTTGTTGTAATATTCCAAAATCAGCAAATTCAGTATGACAATGTTGGGAGCCAATTTCTTTGGCAATAAGTGCAGCCGGATTTGTGTAAGCCCAAAGGCCTTTAGGGACTGTTATACGCTGAATATCACTGGCAATTTCCGGGGCTTGGCAGTCTGCCAGTGCTATCTTCACAGCATCTATCATTAGTGCAATAGGCTCTTTGGCTTTCGTTAAATCTGTGGTTTTTTGTTGTACGGCGCCAATGCCAACTAATAGGGGAGTGTTGTCTGCTACGGTCATAGTGTCGGTCCAGTTAACTTGGAGTTTTTCTTGGGTTTGTATTTGTTAAGCGAGGGCGCGCTACGCATGTATCGCTCCTGCTTGGGTATAGAAGCTGAGATATTTTATAGCGAATAAAATATTACTTGGCCATTATTATATAAGAAAAGCTATTCACCAATAAAAACAGCTTTGCGTTTTTCTCTAAAGGCCTTGGTTCCTTCGCGAGCGTCTTTGGACATCGTCGTGGTTGCTGACTGACCCATTTCAAAATGGAACGCATCAGCCCAAGGCATGGTGTGGGTTTCTAATGCTGCACGCTTGATTGCCTGAACTGCAAGTGGCGCAAGCGAGGCTATTTGTGCAGCCGTTTTTTCGGCTCTTTCCATTAGAGCGTTAGCGGCAACTACTTCACTGATTAATCCCATTTCCAGAGCTTGGGGTGCGGTCACGGGTTCGCCGCAGAGCAGTATTTTCATTGCGTGCGCCCAAGGTAACTGTCGAGCTAGTCGGACGGTGGAGCCTCCTCCAGGGATAATTCCCAACTTAGGTTCGGGTAAACCAAAGATCGCATGCTCAGAGGCGATACGGATATCGGTAGCCTGTAGGATTTCGCAGCCGCCACCCAGTGCCCGGCCATTAATAGCGCAAACGATAGGTTTAACAAAGTGTTCGTTTTTTAACAAAGTCTTATCGACGATCTGCGGGTCGGCCAGCAGTTTTCTTTCAATATCATTTTCGGGTTGTTTAGCACCTGTCCATAATGGGATGACACTGGTTAAATCACCACCGCAGCAAAAGTCGACCTCGCCGGCCGCCGTGAGCACGGCCACACGAATAGTATTGTCTTCGCGTGCTTCTTGCCATGCTTCTGATAACAGTACAAAAACTTCAGCGTTTAATGTGTTTTTTTTCTCAGGGCGATTAATGGTAATCCAGGCAACGTGACCTTTTTTTTCAAATATTACTGCTGGCACAGTTTATCTCCGAGTTTGCTTTCTTAGCGGGATGACGATATTAATGCTAAGCCGTTCTGGCTATTAATCGAAAGCCCTTGGCATTTTCATGTTGAGTGAGTTGAGTCCACCATTGACCTGAATGATATCACCGGTAAGGTAAGCCGAAGCGGGTGATGCCAAATAAAGTGCGCAAGCAGAAATGTCCTCTACCTCACCTAAGCGGTTCATAGGTGTTAGGTCAACCATATCTTTCTCTATCTGTGGAGTTAGTACCGTGTTTAATGCTTCGGTTTTGGTCGAACCTACGGCAATGGCATTGACGCGAATCTTCGGAGCAAATTCTTGCGCTAGCTCTTTGGTTAAAAAGCTCAGGGATGATTTAGCTACACCGTAGGCTACAAATTGCGAACAGGGTTCATGCCCGGCGACGGATGAGATGTTGATAATAGAACCTTCACCAGCTGTCTCTATCATTTTTGGAATCGCCAATTGGGTACAAGCCAATGCGGTTGAGACGTTAAACCGAAACGCTGCTTCGAAATCATCGATCGAAGTTTTTAATGCGGGTTTGGGTGGAAAGCCGCCTGCGTTATTGACTAAAATATCAATTCGACCAAAGGCATCGATTGCGGCGTTAATAAAGTTTTCTCGATCATCTTGGTTAAGTACATCGAGTTTGATGACCACAGCTTTTTGGCCGAGCGCTTCTATTTCGGCCTGTACGCTTTCTAGTTCGCTCATCGTTCGAGCGCCAATGACAATATTGGCACCGGCTTCTGCAAATGCTTTAGCGCAGGCCGCTCCTATCCCGCGACCACCACCAGTGACGACGGCAACTTTGCCATCTAATCTGAATTTATCAAGAATGCTCATAGATTTAACCTATCAAGTTGTTGCAGCATGGGCCAGCTATTATTGTATGGCTGAATTCTATAGCGAGCCGAAAGATGCGAGGGGTGTTTGGTTCGCCATTTTACCGTCTATTGAAGCGAATCGGCCCCTTTATTTATTTATTACAAATAAATAAAGGTACGTTTTCATCCAACGCTAACGCAACTGTGGTGGGAATGGCTAACCGGTTTAATGTCACCCTCCAGCACGGAGGGTGAACTTGATTGCACTGATTAAGGTTATGTTACACTGCAAAAGTTCCCGCTATCTTTATAATTACATTCTCGGTTGCCTCAGTTCATGGTTGTTACGGCATGAAAGACTCTAATCTATCTTCTCCTCCGGAAGGCATTTTTATCGCCCCGACAAATAGTTCTATCGACTCGAGTAATGTGGGCATTGTGGGGGTGAGCGCAACGAGTAGCAGCCCGAATGTATACAGCGCCGATGATATGAATAGTTATTCAGGCTCAGCCGATGACATTGTAAAACGCCACTTATACGAGCCGCCCGCACCAGGCTGTGACGAGGCGGACTACCAATTGGCGGCGGATAAGATCCGAGTATTACTTGAGCGCGAAAATGCGGCTATTATCGCTCATTACTACACCGACCCGATGATTCAACGTTTAGCTGAAGAAACAGGGGGCGTCGTTTCTGACTCTTTGGAAATGGCTCGTTTTGGCGCTAAGCATTCGGCCGATACTCTGATCGTTGCCGGAGTAAAGTTTATGGGCGAAACGGCAAAGATTTTGAGCCCGGAAAAACGCGTTTTAATGCCGACATTAGAGGCAACTTGTTCCTTGGATCTCGGCTGTCCTATAGATGCTTTTTCAACATTTTGCGATCAAAACCCGGATAGAACTGTAGTGGTTTACGCTAATACTTCAGCGGCAGTTAAAGCCCGCGCTGACTGGGTAGTTACGTCCAGTATCGCGCTGGATATTATTGAATATTTAGACGAGCGTGGAGAAAAAATTCTTTGGGCTCCCGATAAGTATTTGGGTGGTTATATTCAAAAACAAACCGGTGCCGATATGCTGTTGTGGGATAGCTCCTGTATTGTACACGAAGAATTTAAGGCCAAAGGAATTCACGATTTAAAAGCGGTATACCCCGATGCTGCAGTTCTGGCGCATCCCGAGTCACCGGCATCGGTGTTAGAGCTGGCCGACGTGGTAGGTTCAACCACGCAAATTATTAATGCTGCGGTCGAACTTCCCAACGATAAATTTATTGTCGCTACCGACCAAGGGATATTTTATAAACTGCACCAATCGGTTCCCGATAAACAGTTTTTGATTGCTCCTACTGGGGGTTCTGGAGCTACCTGTAAGAGTTGTGCCAATTGCCCCTGGATGGCAATGAATAGCTTAGAGAGTATGACTGCAAGTCTCGATACAGGTGCCAACGAAATTTTTGTCGACAGTGATTTGGCGAAAAGAGCGACTATACCATTGCAAAGAATGTTAGATTTTAATAATAAAATAAAAACCTTACAACCGGTGTAAGACCACTCAATAGATTTTTCTCTCCATTATTATAAATTTTTCATAGTGTGTTGAATGACGTTGATTTCCCGAACACGCTCTTTAATTCTGGCGGATACATGGTAATTGTTCTGGGCGAGATTCAGTGCGTAATGAAGGTGTTTTCTCGCTTGAGTAAAGTTACCCCGCAATAAAAAAAACTCGGCACGAGCTTGGTGCAGTTTTAAAATATCAGAGGCCAGGCCGTGAGTTTCAGCCAGCATATACCAGATATCGGCTTGCTTAGGGCGAGTCTCTGCCAGCGATTGCAGGACTAATTGCGCACTTTTGTACTCTTTGTTCTGTCTCAGGGTCTTGGCTAACAGCATGGAAATGGGGTAGTTTTTTGGAATTAAAGCATTGAGGTCACTCAGGCGTTTTTCTGCTAATTTTAATTCGCCAGCCTCGATGTCAATTTCTATGTCCAGCAGTGAATAAGGGATTCTCGCGGGTTGTTGTTTTAGCAGAGGCGCTAGTGTCCTGCGGGCTTTTTTCCATTGACCATTTTGATTGTACGACATAGCTAAGCCGTAGAGTGCGGCATCACGGTGATAGGATTTGGACTTCTGCTTTGGAGAAGATCCGTGAGAGTCATTTTTGCCAACATTTTTCAATTGCAGTTTGAAATGTTTGATATTATTTTTTGCAGAAGAGCCTGCGTGTACAATGACTCGGGTGCGCATTAATAAATAGTCGATACTGGGTTGGCGAACGATCGGCGGTAGCTGCCGCGCGCGATTGCTGGCATCGGCTACTCGAGACTCGGTAATCGGATGGGTACGCAAAAATTCTGGAGTTCGGTTACCGTAAAGTCTAGAGGTATTGAGCATTTGTTTGAACATTTCGGCGGCGGCTTGAGCGGGGTATCCGGCTCGAACCAGCGTTTGCGTTCCGAGTCGATCTGCCTCTCGTTCATGTAACCGGCTATATCGTAATCGTGAGTCCAAGGCAGCGGCTTGTGAGGTCATGATCGCGGCCGTTGCAACATTCCCGCCCCCTCCGGCGGCGGCTACGGCTATTCCTGCCAGAAGACCGACAATGCTAGTGATGTTAGCGCGTTTAGATGCTTCTACACTGCGCGCAAAATGCCGTTGTGATAAATGTGCTAGTTCGTGGGTTAAAACCGAAGACAGTTGGGCTTCATCTTGAGCGTAGCGCAGCAAGCCGGTGTTAATGCCGACCACGCCTCCAGGAACAGCAAAGGCATTAATAGTGGGGTTTTTTACCACGACTAAGTCGAGCCGTTTATCGCTGAGGTCACTGTTACTGGCGAGCCTAAGCAGTAAATTTTCAAGGTATTCGAATAGCAGTGGGTCTTGTTCTAGAGGCACGCCGGCTCGAAAGGATTTTAGCCAGGCTTGACCTAAGGCTCGTTCTTGAGCGGGAGGCATAAGCCCCGCCATACTATCTCCCAATTCAGGTAATACAACGGCTTCTATAGCCTCAACTTCGGTCACGAATTTTGGTACCAATACTGTCACAAATATCGGCAGAACAAGCACTGCTATCAATAGCCATCTGAGTAGAGTGATAAGCCCGTAGTCTTTACAGCGCTTGAAAGCGGCCAGTAGTAAAAGACGACAGGCTAGAGTGCTGCTGATGTTATTCTTTCGACGCGATAGAAATGAATCGCTATTTTTTATACTTATGTTCATAGAATGTGCACTTTACCACGAGTCTGATCATTTTAAGCAGCGGCTCTTACTTTGAATGTGTAGCCAAGAGTCAATATTAGACGCACCATTGCGGCCATGAAAGGGTGTAATCGTTTGACTCAAAGAACCGTGAGCCCCAGTCTTTACACACGGATTTTTGTCGATAAATGATATGGCTTGCCGGACGTTTATATTGCCGCTTAAATCGTGCAGTATATACTGGCTTTTGCGCTTCGAGAAAGGCAGCATTAGCTCAGATTTAGGGTGCGGTTAGCTGCTCC
>JAJRPK010000412.1 GCA_024280785.1 Gammaproteobacteria bacterium | reverse complement strand
TCACGCACCTGCTGAACTTTGCGGCTAGTGCCTACCAGGCTGCGAAATAGTAAAGGGTCACGATGTCGACCTCCGTTAATCGAGCTGCGATGTTGTTGGCGATAAACCTGCGCCCGGTGTAGATCGTCGACCACCTGAGTGTAAGTCGGTGGCATCGCCGTACGAGAAATCACCACCCCCGTTAATTCTATGTCCAGCGCTTCGGCTTCAGCAGGTTCACCGGCATCGATTAACATCACCGGTAAATTAGCACACCACTCACCGGCTTGGGTTAAACGCTCGGCCAATGGCTGCTCGTCATCACCCATTACTAATAAAGTAAGCATTTCGTTGTTTTGCTGAGCTTGAATATCAGCACTTAACCACTCGGAATATGAGAAGGCCAGCGTCGGCTCGCCTATAAACTCAAAAATCATCAGCAAGTCTTGCCGTCTTCGATCGTTGTTATCGACAATGACAATGCGCGTTTCTTCCCACATAGGTATTTATTTCTCTTATTTAGATTTAGCTTTTATTGGCTTAATGACTACGGCCTGATACTAATTATTTTGCTGTTGTGACCAAGAGTAATGCCTGCCGTTCTAACAGTTTTCATTTGCGCGTAAATTTTTTGACGCATTCTTAAGGCTGGTTCATCAGCGCGGAAGAATCGTCAAAAGCCTGACGATTTGGACGATGGGGATTATGAGAGAGATTGAGTTTTCACGCAATGCCTAATCGAAAAAAAGCTGTAAATTCATTGACTTCGGGTAATTTTGTACAAATATGCAGCTTGTGAGAGTTGGCTGTCAAACGGCAAGGAGGATAATTGAAGTGCTGCTTATTTTGTGACCTGTTAATCTGTGGTGAGCCTCTATCGAAGAGTCTATGGGGGTAGACTTGGAGGTTGATTCTTCGATTGGAAGTGAGTGTCGGGGTCGCCCGACAGCGAGGCACTTTTTCAACAGCAAAAAAGTACCCAAAATGCCGTAAGCGTTCCGTCGCTTAAGCGCGGGAGCTTACAAGTGTGGTTATTTTTGAGCAGCCACATCGCGTGTTTTACACCGGTTTTGGCAAGCCATTAACGGCTGTAGTTTCGTTGATGCTTGGAACACGTCTGGGGCGGTTCGATGATGGCAGCTCAAATGAGCTGGGTATAAAGAAGAGAAGGTTGTAAAAATGATGACTAACTACGTGAGCTCGATTAAAAATAATAACGAGTGCTTGCTGTGCGCGTAAAGGCGAAACTTTTAATTAAACACTAAAAATAAATAACGATTAGCTTTAGCTACTACAAGCGAGAGGTAGAAGAATACTGCTTAACGCCTACCCTGCCCGTCGAAATCTCTCCCAGCTTTACTGCCAAAGCATCGCGCTCGGCAGAGCAATGACGCTGCATGCTCTGGTATATGGTCGATAGTTTTTCTAGTTTGGGTTTAAGCACGGCAATCGCTTGATCAGGGTCGCTTCCTGCCGCTTGTGCATCAGCTCGGGCCGCGTCCATCGCTACTTCGACACAGGGGCGGGTGTATTGATTTAACTCGGCAATACGCTCCCACTCGGCCTCACTATGCGCTGTTTCGAACGCTTCGATTAACTGGTCTAGCGTGTACGGCAATGAGGCCTGAGTTTGATTAACCATTATATGTAACTCGAAACTATATGTAACTCATGTAACTCATGTAACTCGAATCAAGCGGTGGGCTAAACTAAGCGGGTGACTTTTCATTTTGTTTTATTTGCGCCAGCGCTTCGGGGCGAATTTCGTTCCAACCCGCCTGTAGCTCTAACAACACTTTGCTCGCTTCGTCCAGCTTTGCAACATCGTTGTCAATATTGGCCTGAGTTAATCGAGTAGTCGCAAAATCGTAAAGTGAAGCCAGATTATCTGTCATACCCTGGTCCCCGGCTTCAGGATTAAGACTATCACTCAAACCCCCAAGAATACCGATGGCCTTGCCTATCGCTTCACCTTTACCGGCAATGTTGTCACGCTGCATACAACCTTTTGCAATGGCAATTTGCTCTAGCGCCCCGGTAAACAGCATTTGAATCAAGCGGTGCGGATCGGCATCGACAACGCCGGTTTGCGCGTTAATTTGAGTGTATTGCTGGCCTGCACTTTTCATCTTTATGTTACTCGTATTGATAATTGAAATAGGATTGCAGCGAACACTATCGCAAGTCCACCTGGCGATAGCAAGTGTCACCAACATTCCATTATAAAAACTCACTGATTAGATTTAACGGCCGCTATTGCCGAAGCTTTAATCGATAATTAAAGAAAAGTGTGACCCCGTTCCGGTTATTTTTTGACTGTTTTGACGATTTATTACACACTGCCATGCAGATTAACGATTAAACTTTGTAGACTTACATCAGCTGCTAGGCTAGATGCACTGGAGCCTACAAGCAAATGGACTATTGAAAGAGAAACTATTTTTACTCAATGTCTACTTTATTAGTAAATTTACTAAAGTTTCTAACTTTGGTGTCGATATAACAAGAGCATAGGCGAATAGTTCGCTTATTTTACTCAATCTATTTTCATCGGTCGCTCCTACAAGCGAACACAGTCCGGCGAAATCAAGGAGAAAAAAAATGGCTCAGGTAATCAACACTAACGTCGCATCCCTTAACGCTCAACGTAATTTGAACACTTCACAAAGTCAGTTGCGTACATCGCTGGAACGATTGTCATCAGGCCTACGTATTAACAGCGCCCGAGACGATGCTGCCGGACTTGCTATCTCCGCACGTTTTACCACACAAATTAATGGTTTAAACCAAGCGGTTCGAAATGCCAACGACGGTATTTCATTATCACAAACCGCTGAAGGCGCATTAGGCGCTTCGGGCGATTCTTTACAACGTATTCGTCAGCTGGCTTTGCAGTCAGCTAACTCTACTAACTCGGCCTCTGACCGCGATGCACTTAACGCAGAAGTAAGTCAGCTATTAGCTGAAATTCAACGAGTCGGTCAAAGCACCCAGTTTAACGGCACTAACATCCTGGACGGCACGTTTTCTAATGCGCAGTTTCAAGTCGGTGCTAACGCTAACCAAACGGTTTCTATCAGTGTTTCCGGTGCAACTACCGATATTTTGGGAGCGTTTCAGGTCACCAGTACCGCCGTCTCAACAGCGGCTTTTGATGGTGACGGTTTTACCATCAATGACATTGAGGTCGGTGTTTCGGCGGCAACGACAGCCGCAGGTGTCACCGCTTCTAGTGCTGCCGCTAAAGTCACCGCCATTAATTCAATTTCGGCGCAGACTGGTGTTGCCGCAACCGCCAGTACCACCATTGCTGGTAACGCCCCTCTTGCTGGGGTTGGTCTTTCTAACGGCGAATTAGTCATTAACGGTATTTCGGTCGGTTCTGTAGCGTCAAGCACTAGCACCGTTACCCAAGGCCGTAGCACACGGGATGCCATTAACGCCGTGAGCGCTCAAACCGGGGTTGTTGCCACGGCTAACGCAACAACCGGTGCCTTAACATTAACCGCGTCAGACGGCAGAGATATCACATTAACGACAAGTGGTACCGATGCAGCTACTCGGCAAGTTGCAACGCAAAACATTCAAAATGCCACAGGTTTGGATGCTTCTGATGGTGTAGGCGCAACTGTAAATGAATCCGTCACCTTGACGTTCTCTGCTACTGTCGCTACTGTCGTTAGTGGCACTGCGGGAGCCGGTCTTGACATAGGTGACTCTGCTGGTGTCGGTGATACCATTGATCTTGGCGGTCAAACGTTCCAATTTGTTACAG